>JANNHX010000691.1:0-4959 GCA_031404615.1 Chloroflexota bacterium | reverse complement strand
TCGCCTGCGGCGAAGTCACCGTGGAGCTCATCCTCGGGGCCGGCGTCGACCGCATCGGGCATCGTCCGCTCACCGGCGGCGAAGTCACCCTCGTGGAGCTCGGTCTCTCCCGCCACGGGCTCGATCCGCTCGCCGGCGGCGAAGTCGCCCTCGAGCGGCAGTGTGGGTTCCGGGGTCATAGGTGCTGCAGTGTCGTTCATGAGATCCTCCTCGGCGCGCTCGCGGCCCGGTTTCGGGGTCCGGTCGGTGGGGCCGCGTGCGGCACGCCGGAACTGCCTCAGGATCGCGGACCGGCTTCGAGACGTCATGACTACCCGTCATGGCTCGCGACGCAGAAGCCACGCCTTGGGTCTACCGGGCCGCGAGCAGCACCCGGAGCACCGGTGCCATCCGCGCGGCGGCGCGGGAGCGGTGCGAGATCGCGTTCTTCTCCGCCGCGGTCCACTGGCCCAGCGTCCGTCCGCCCGGCGGCTCCCCGGCCGGCTCGAACAGCGGATCGTAGCCGAACCCGCCCACGCCCCGGAGCCCGGTGGCGATCCGCCCCCGGCAGGTCCCGCGGCGCGTCAGGATCCGGAGCCCGCCGCGCGGCCCGGCCTCGCCCGGGAGCGCGATCGCGAGCACGCACACGTAACGCGCGCCACGGCGCTCGGCCGGGAGGTCGCCCAGCTCGGCGAGCAGCTTCGCATTGTTGTCGTCGTCGGTGGCGTCCTGACCGGCGTAGCGCCGCGTGAACACCCCCGGACCGCCGTGGAGCGCGTCGACCTCGAGGCCCGAGTCGTCGGCCAGCGTCGGCAGGCCCGAGCGCTCGGCGTAGTAGCGTGCCTTGATCCTGGCGTTGGTCTCGAACGTGAGGCCCGTCTCGTCGGGCTCGCCGTCGACGCCCAGGTCGTCGGGCGAGAGCAGCTCGGTGCCCTGGGGCAGGTGGAGCAGCTCGCCTAGCTCGCCCAGCTTGTGGCGGGACCGCGTCGCGACAAGCAGCCGCCGGGGCGCCTCCCCCACTAGCGGCGGACCTTCGCGAGCGCCTCGGACTGGGCCTCGAACAGGCGGCCGAGACCGACGTTGGCGAGGTCCAGCAGCCGGTCCAGGCTCGCGCGGTCGAAGGGCTTGCCCTCGGCCGTGCCCTGGAGCTCCACGTAGGCGCCCGCGTCGGTGCCGACGACGTTGAAGTCCACCTCGGCCCGGGAGTCCTCGGGGTAGTCCAGGTCCAGCATGTTGATGCCGTCGATGATGCCGACGCTCACCGCGGCCACATGGCCGGTGAGGTGGCGCTCCATGCCGTAGGTGATCAGCGCCGCCGCGAGGGCGACGTAGCCGCCGGTGATGGACGCGGTCCGGGTGCCGCCGTCCGCGACGAGGACGTCGCAGTCCACGGTGATGGTCCGCTCGCCGAGCCGCGAGAGGTCGACGACGCCGCGCAGGCTCCGCCCGACCAGGCGCTGGATCTCATGCGTCCGCCCGCCGATCCTGCCCTTGGCGCTCTCGCGCTCCGAGCGCTCCGCGGTCGCGCGTGGGAGCATCTCGTAGGTGCCGGTCACCCAGCCCGTGCCCTTGCCCCGCAGGTGCGGCGGGACCCGGTCCTCGATGGTGGCCGCGCACAGGACCTGTGTGTCGCCGAAGCGGACGATGCAGGACCCCTCGGCCCACTTCTGCACGCCGAGCTCGATGGAGATCGGGCGCAGGTCGCCGGGCCCGCGGCCGTCCGCGCGCACGTGGTCACGATTGCCGATACCGCCGGAGCCCGTGGGCCCGCCGGGCGGGCCGTTGCCGATGCTCATGCCGTCGCCTCCCCGCGTTCGAGCGCCTTGGCGGCGTCCCAGAACGCGTCCAGCTCCGCGAAGGAGCACTCCCGGAGGGCCACGCCACGGTCGGCGGCGGCTCGCTCCACGTGCCGGAACCGCCGGCGGAACTTCTCATTGGCCGCGCGCAGCGCGCCCTCGACCTCGATGCCGGTCTTGCGCCCGACGTTGGTGAGCACGAACAGCAGGTCGCCCAGCTCTTCGGCACGGTGGGCATCGTCCTCGGCCTCGACGAGCTCTACGACCTCCTCGTGGACCTTGTCCAGCACACCGTCGATCGAGGGCCAGTCGTAGCCGAGATGGGCCGCGCGCTCCTGCATCTCCTGGCTGGCCGCGAGGGCCGGCAGGGAGCGGCTGATGCCGTCGAGCGCGCTCTTGACCTCGTCGGTGCCGGCCGCATCGGCGGCCGCCGCGCGCTCGCCCGCCTTGATGCGCTCCCACTGGCGGTTCACGTCGCCCGCGGTCCGGGCCTCCGACTCGCCGAAGACGTGGGGGTGGCGCCGGACGATCTTGGTGGCGATGGCGGCCCAGACGTCGGTCATGTCGAAGACGCCCTGCTCCGCCGCGAGCTGCGCGTGGAGGACCACCTGGAGCAGCAGGTCCCCAAGCTCGCCCGCGAGCTCGGGCGTCGCGCCCGCCTCGAGCGCGTCGTAGACCTCGTAGGCCTCCTCGAGGAGGTGGCCGCGGAGCGACTGGTGCGTCTGCTCGCGATCCCACGGGCAGCCGTCGGGGGCCCGCAGGCGGTCGCTGATCCAGGGCATGCCCCAGGGCGACGCGGCATTGGCAACGGGTGAGACCGGCGCGAAGTACAGCGGCCCGGCCAGGTCCTCCGCCGCCAGCGCCCCGACGGTGGTCGTCTCCGGGTCACCGAACCGCCCGACGACGTGGTCCGCCGGGTAGAGGCGCCGCAGGACGGCGAGCGGGTCACGGCCCCCGCCGCCGTGGCGGCCGGGAAGGGGCGTGGGCGCGGCGTCAGGGCCGGGAGCGGCGGCACGCAGGCGCGCCGCCGGGAGCACCAGCACGGGGAGCGACGGCTCCACGGGTGTGGCGATCAGCCGCTCGGACACGACCACGGCCAGCCCGGCCGCGGGATCGAGACCCCAGCGGACCCGGGCCTCGGCCAGGAGCGCGTCCAGCATCGGCCCGCCCGCCCCTCGCCCGGTCAGCTCGTGGCGCCGGTGATCGCTTCGTCGCGCGTGATCTCGAAGTCCGCCTTCTGCTTCGAGTACCAGATCGGGAACGCGGTGTTCTCGAGGGTGGCCTTCTGCTCGGCGTCCGGCGCGCGGGTCTCCTCCGCCTTCACCAGGAAGAGGTAGATGCCCTCCTCCGCGATGGTCAGCGGGTCGCTGACCTTGCCGATCGGCGCGGCGAAGACGGCGGCCTCACGGGTCTCGTCGAGCTGGCCCTTGCCGACCCAGCCGATGTCGCCGCCCTGCTCCGCCTCGGCGTTGTCCGAGTTGTCGCGGGCCGCGTCGGCGAAGGCGAGCGTGCCGGCGTCGATGTCGGTCTTGAGCTTGGCGGCCCAGGCGGCGTCCGTCGGGTAGCGCATGATCTGGATGACGTGCCAGCCGAAGGCCGACTTCACCGGGTCGAGCAGCTGCCACGGCTGGAGACCGCCCTTGAAGATCGCGGCCGCGAAGGCCGCGTCGATCGCGTCCGCCGTGGAGAACCAGGGGAGCTTGCCACCGGTGGTGACGGCCGATCCCTCGTCGCTCTCCGCGCGTGCGATCGAGTCGAACAGGGACGGATCCGCCTTGAGCTTCGCGAGGGCGGCGTCCGCCGCCTCCTTGGCCTTGGTCCAGGCCGGGTCCGCCGCGTCGACAGTGCCCGCGGTGGACGGGTCGTCGTTGGGCGAATAGAGGATGTGGCGCACCTTGATGGCGCCTTCGCCGGTCTCGCTTGAGCCGTACTGGAGGAAGATCTCCGCGACATCGCGCTGGGGCCCTGGGGCCAGGTACTGCGCGAGGACGGCATCGGAGAGCTTTGTCCGGGTGACGTCCCGCTGGAGCGCGGCGCGGAAGTCGTCCATGCTGATCCCGGAGTCCGTGACCTGCGTGGCCAGGGTGGCGTCCTCGACCGGCGCGACGATCTCGGTGACACGGCCGACACGGAAGATGCCGTCGGACCCCTCCACGACGTCGGTGGGGGTGTCCTTGGCGACGGCCATCAGGCCGGCGACGAACGTGGTGTCGAGCTGCGTGTTCTCGTCGATGAAGCCGAGGTCGCCCGCCTTGTCCTTGGTGGCATCCGTGGAGACCGACTTGGCGATCGTGTCCCAGTCCTTGCCGGCCTTGAGGTCCGCGAGCGCCTGGTCCGCCTTGGCCTTGGCCGCGGCGACCGCTTCGTCGGTGGGCGTCGACTTGCCGTCGGCGAGCTCCGGCTTGACCGCGATGACCCAGGCGTGGCGCAGCTCCGGGGTGGTGGCCTCCTCCTTGAGCCGCGCGTCGATGTCGGCCGGAACGGTCGTCACGCCCTGCTTGGCGGCGAGCTCGGCCTGGATCGTGCCGTCGATCAGCTGCTCCAGCGAGAGCGAGGCGACCTGGCCAAGGCGCTGCTGGATGATCGCCTGGCGGGTCTCGGCGTCCGAGGCACTGATCTGGCCGGCCGCGAGCTGGGTGCGGATGCGGCGCAGCTGGTAGTCGGCGCGGAACTCGTTGACGGCGACCTGCTTGGTCCAGGCGTCCCGGGTGATCGTCTGGCCGTTGACGGTCGCAGCGGCGGCAAGGTGATCGCCGTACCAGCTCACGCCCCATGCGACGAGCAGGAGCAGCAGCGCGGCCAGGATCGTGAGGCCGAAGCCGATGTTGAGCATCATGTTGCGCCGCTCGCGGTCATCCCAGGTGTGGGAGCGCGTCGGCTTGGCGCGTGACGTCATGGCTGTGGAAGGAACCTCGTGGTGTGTCGGTCGCCGCCGGATTCGGCGTCGTACACGCGGCGGACGGCGCGGGGCGGATGGTACCCCATGCGCGCGCGAGGCCGGTGGCGGGGGGGGCGTGCTACCCTCCCGGCCGTGACTGCCAGATCGGAGGTTCCTTCCTCGTTCCGGTCGTCGTCGGTACGCCCTGGACCGCTGGCGCTCATTCGCCTTGGCATCACGGAGACGCTGTCCCGGCGGCGACTCATCGCCTATCTCGTCCGCGCGGACCTCAAGAAGACGGGCGCC
>JANNHX010000690.1:0-14921 GCA_031404615.1 Chloroflexota bacterium | reverse complement strand
CGGCTACGGGATCACGCCCGAGTCCATGGGCTGCGAGATCCGCTCATCGATGGAGACCGTCGAGCTCGGCCTGGTGGAGGCCGGCGTGCCCGTCTTCGTCGACCGCAATGCCTTCGAGGGGGCGGACCTCATCGTCCCCGTGAACCGCGTCAAGCCGCACACCGGCTTCTCCGGACCCATCGAGAGCGGACTGATGAAGATGCTCGCCATCGGCCTTGGCAAGCAGAAGGGCGCCGACACGTTTCACCGCCGCGGCTACGACGCGTTCCCGAGGCTGATCCCGGCCGTCGCACGCCACACGATCGCCCGGGCGCCGGTCGGGTTCGGGGTCGCGCTGGTCGAGAACGGGCACGCCCGGCTGGCGCACATCGAGGCGATCCCGGCCGCGCGGATCGAGGCGCGCGAGGCGGAGCTGCTCGCCGGGGCTCGCGCGTCGATGGCGCGCCTGCCGCTCGACGACATCGACGTCCTCATCGTGGACCTGATCGGCAAGGACATCAGCGGCACCGGGCTCGACCCGAACGTCATCGGCCGCGGCAAGGCGGGCTCGGAGGCTGAGGGGCCGCGGATCGGGCGCATCGTCGTGCGCGGACTGACCCACGCCACGGAAGGCAACGCGTCCGGGATCGGGTTCGCGGACGTCGTGCTGCGCCGGGTCGCCCTGGCCGTGGACGAGCGCAGAACGTACCTCAACGCGATCACGGCGAAGGATGTCGAGGGCGCCAGGATCCCCCCGGTCTTCGACACGGACGAGGACGCGCTGGGGGCCGCGCTGGCCTCGTGCCTGCGCGTCGACGCCGCCACGGCCCGCATCGTCCGCGTCGCGAGCACGAAGCACCTTGAGCAGCTCTGGATCAGCGAGCCGGCGCTGGCCGATGCGCTGGCGACGGGCCGCTGCGAGGTTGTGGAGCCGCCGCGCCCGATCGGGTTCGACGCGGACGGGATGCTCGCCGACGACCTCCTCGACACCGCGCACGGAGCGGCTTGACGGTCCCCGAC
Source organism: Chloroflexota bacterium (assembly GCA_031404615.1). Taxonomy (GTDB): domain Bacteria; phylum Chloroflexota; class Limnocylindria; order Limnocylindrales; family CSP1-4; genus CAIXZV01. The sequence continues at coordinate 13,922 of JANNHX010000690.1, read as the reverse complement.
CAGGTCCTGGGGCACCGTGTCCTCGCGGTCGAGGACCTGACGCGGCCGTGGGCCACGGCGGTCCGCACGAGCCGGGTGACGCTCGATAACGGGCTCGTAGTCGTGCACCAGGCGGGGCTGCCGACGGCCGCCGGGCGCTCCGGGATCGCGCGCCGGATGCGCCTGGGAAGGGCGCTCGCGGGGGCGGCGCCGGATGTCGGCGTGGCGGCGGTGCTCGACGGCGACCCCGCGGCGGATTCCCCGTTCCTCGTCACGGCGTTTGTCCCGGGGCGGGGCGGCGGGGAGCTGCTGGGCTCCGGAGCCGACGCGCTCATGCTGGGGCGGGTCGCCGGGGAGGCGGCGCGGGCGGTGGCCGGGGTGTCGCCGCGCTCGCTGGGCACCGGACTCCCGCGTTCCTGGTCCGAACCGGGACGGCTCGGGGCCGCGGCGGATCGATGGCTGGCCGGGGCGACGCTCGAGCCCAGGGCGTCCGTGGCCGCCCTCGGCACCTTGAACCGGATCCCCGCGCTCCTGGACGGACCGGCCGTCCTCGCCCACGGCGACCTCGCGCCGGTCAACCTCGTGATCGAGGGCGGCCGCCTCGCCGGGCTGCTGGACCTCGAGCGGCTGCGGATCGCGCCCGCCGGCTTCGACGCCGCCTGGTTCCGGCTCATGGTCCGCCACCATCACCCGGAGCGGTGGCCGGCCGCGGGACCCGCGTTCCTCGAGGCGGCGGGGCTCAGCGACGATCCCGGGACGCTGGGGCGCCTCGACGACCTCGCGGTCCTCGCCTGCCTGGAGCAGGCTGCCTCGCTCCCGCGTCGGTCGCCTTGGCGTGCCGCGTGGGTCGCCCGTGCTCGCGAGGTCCTCCGCCGGGAGCTGCCCATGCCATAGGCCATCGCGGCCTGGACGGCACCGGGGCGATGGTGGGACTGGCAGTCATCGCTCCGCCGTCTCGCGGCCGTCTCCTATGCCCCGTGGTCACAGGGCAGGCCCTGGAACGCCCGGATTCGGGTCCAGGGCGGGACTGGGGGTCATCGGGGAGGCCCGGGTCACGATGCAGCGATGACTGGCAGTCCCAGGGCGGGCAGCTACGCCCGGGCCGCCTCCATCTCCGCCTCCATCGCGGCCGTCTCCGCCGCGGCCTCACGCATGTCCACCTTCGCGAACTCCGGCATCGCCAGGGCCACCAGCCCGACGCCGATCACGGTCAGGATCCCTCCCGACACGACGGACACCACGGGCCCGGCGATCGCGGCCACCGCCGCCGCCTCGGCATCGCCGATCCGTGGTCCTCCGGTCACGACCAGGATGTGGATCGAGCTCACCCGGCCCCGCAGGGCATCGGGGGTCAGCGACTGGACCATGAACGAGCGCAGGATCGCGCTCACGACATCGGCCGCGGCGGCGATCGCGAGGCACAGGAGCGCGAGCGGGAAGCTGAAGGTGAACAGCCCGAACCCGGCGATCCCCAGGCCCCAGATCGCCACCGCGATCAGCACAATGCGGCCCGGCCGCCGCACGCGTGTCGTCCAGCCGGTGAAGAACGCCCCGAGCATTGCCCCGAGCGCGATCGCGGACGAGAACAGGCCGAGGCCCACGGGCCCCACCTTGAACACGTCGAGGGCCATCGCCGGGAACAGCGACCGAGGCGACCCGAACACCATCGCGACGAGGTCGACGATGAACGTCCCCAGGACCGGCCGGCGGCGCCGCGCGAACCGCAGCCCCTCCACGACCGCGGCGACGCTGGGCCGCACCGCGCCGGGCGCCGGCGGGATCGGACGCATGAGGAGCAGCGCGAGGATCGCGGCACCGTAGGTCACGGTATCGATGAGGTAGGCGACGGAGACGTCGAACGTCGCGACGAGCACGCCGCCGATCGCCGGCCCGATGACCGCCCCAGCGTTGAACACGAGCTGGTTGAGCGAGATGGCGCTCTGCAGCCGCCCGGGCGGGACGAGGCGCGGGATCGCGGACGCGCGCGTGGGCTGGTCCACCGACGCGAGGCCGGCCGCGAGGAACGCCAGCGCGAAGATCCCCGCGACCGGCGGCGCGGGCACCAGGGCGAGGAACGCCAGCCCCAGCGTGACGACCGCGAGCCCGGCCTGGGTCGCGAGCAGGAGCTTCCGCCGGTCCACCGCGTCGGCGACCGCGCCGCCGCCGAGCGTGAAGATGAGGATCGGGGCCAGCTGGACCAGCGACAGGGCGCCGACCGCGAGCACATCGCCTGTCAGGACGTAGACCTGGTAGGGCAGCACGACGGCGGTGATCATCCGGCCGGCGGTGCTGACGGCCTGGCCGGACCAGAGCAGCCGGAAGTCGCGGTCGAGGCGGAGCGGGGCCGGGTCGACGATCAGCGACCCGAACCGTCGCCGGCGGGACGGGGGTGTGGTGGGCATCGGTGCTCATCGTCGCACCGATGCCGCCGCGGCGAGGCGAGCCCAGCAGGGCGCCGGGCAAGCCCGCCGGGGCACCGGGCAAGCCAGCCCGGCTCAGGCCATGATCTCCACGAGGTTGTCGTCGCGGTCGAGGGCACGCCGGAAGACACTGCCATCGACAAGCAGGCCGCCCCGTCGGTACGGGTTGGCGGCGTACCGCCCACCGGACACGCCGCGACCGTTGACGACCACCTCGCTCGCCGAGCGGCCGGCCCCCGAGATGTGGAACACGTAGCGGACGCGGCGACCGTCCTCGAGGCGCTCGAACGTGAGCCCGTCCGCCGCCGCGGGGAGAACAGGATCGAAGACCCGGTCCTCGAAGTGCGTGCGGAGGCCGAGCACGTTCGAGATGAGCTGGTTGAGGTAGATGCCCGGCCCGCTCGAGTAGACCCGCCAGCCTCCCTTGACCCCGACCCGCCCGGTCCGGATCCGGCCGAACCGGCGGCTGGCCTCCCGGCGATCGGCGAACGCCGCGTCCGAGCTCGAGAAGTAGGCGTTCGACTGGCGCGGGAGCGCCGACGGGACGTCGCGCTCGAGGAGGATCGGGCAGACGACGAGCAGCCCGTGCCAAGCCTCCTCAGCCCGGCCGAGGACCGCCATCGCCTCAACGTAGCGGATGTGGGCGTGCACGTACTGCAGCCCCACCTCACGCCCGAAGTTGGCGGCCGTCTCGGCGCGCCGGAACGTCCGCGAGGTCCCGCCCTGGTAGGCCATCGGCCGGTCCTGCAGCCGGGCGCCATCGGGGAACAGCAGGTGGCGCTGGATCAGGGTCGCGTGGCGTCTGGCCTGGTCGGGGGTGAAGAGGCCACTGATGATCCCGCGGGTCATCGGCAGCAGCCGGTGGTGGACGCCGGTCGTGCGGTCGCGCGGGTGGAGCAGGTACTCGACGCCATCGGGGGCGAAGTGCGCGAGGCCCGTCACAACGCCGTCCGGCACGAGGTGCTCGTTGAAGTCGGCCCGCAGGCGCTCGCACAGGCCGGCGAGCCGTGCCGCCAGCGCCGCGTGACCGGCACGCTCGCAGACGACCCGGAGCCGGCCCAGGGACTGGTACGCCAGCTCGACGGTCCAGGAGCTGACGAGCCGGTGGGCCATCGCCGGATCGGCCGGCTGGAGGGTGTCCTCCCAGTCGCCGCCCGCGAACACGGGGAGGGACGTGCCGGGGATGGTGTCGTGCTCGATCCGGTCCACCTGGCGCACGACGTGCGCGAGGATCGGCTCGGCGTCCTGGGTGATCTCGAGGGTGTCGTCGTCCGTGTAGGGCACGAGCTCCTCGAGGAAAGCCAGGTCGCCTGTCGCCTCGACGTAGTCGCACAGCGCCTTGATGGGCCAGTGGATGATGTCGGCGTGGCTCCCGGGCGCCTGGACCGTGTGGAACCGATCGAACATGAACCACTGCGGCCAGTCGCCGGTCCGCCGGTACTGGTGCGCGTAGACGACGCGCAGGACCTCCTTCAACGGGGCCGTGTCACCCGTCGCGAGGAGGAGCTCCACGGGCCCCTGGCAGACGTCGCGCAGGCCCCACGCCGCTCCGCTGTACTGCTCCTGGCCGTGCGGGGTCGTGTAGTGGATCATCGCGTCGTGGAGGTACCACGTGACCAGGTCGTCGAGGCGCGCGACGTCGCCCTCGCCCAGGCCCTCCGCCCCGCCCAGCGTCGCGCCGCCCCCGATCATCGAGCGGAGGGCGGACGGGTCTGCGGCCGCGTCCACGTCCGGTTCCGGCGCCCGGGCCGCGCGCGTTGCCCGGCGGGCGGCCTCGCCGGCGTCGAGGATGCTCCCGGTGATAACCAGGGACACGTGGCCGACCGGCCGGGTCCGGAACACGACGAGCGATCCGCCGTGGCTCGCGCCATCGGCGTAGAGGAGGTCGTCGCCACCGATCGCGTCGATCGTCGCCGGGTCCGTGGCCTGGATGAAGAACGTCGCCTCCGGGTAGCGTCCGTGGAGGAGGGTCGCCGGGGACGGCCGCAGCTCGACGCGGGCCTCGTCGGCGTCGACCTCCACGGACCCGGCGTGGTCGTGCTCGTTCGCGGTCAGGACGATGTCGTGAGTGATCAGCAGCTCGACGGGCCCACCGCGCTCGACGTCGACGGTGAGCCGGCAGACGGGCTCGTCGGGCGAGGTGGTGATGGCGACGGCCAGCGTGAGGTCGTCGCCGAGGTAGAGCCAGCGAGCGCCGTTGGGACCCATCTCCATCGCGGACGGCAGGCCGAGGAGCTCGTCGCCTCGTTCCGTGCGCACGAAGATCCGCTGCCCGCTGGACCGCAGCGCGTTGAGCGGGTGGCGCGACACGCTGAGCAGCTTGTTGAAGGAGGTGTTGCCGATCGCCAGCTGGGCCGCGAAGCAGCCGTCCATCCAGGCGGTGACCGCCAGCGTCTCGTCGCTCGGGAACAGGTCGCGACCGGACCGCATGATGAGGCCGGTCGGCCGCTCACACACGAGCTCCTTGGCGCGCAACACGACGTGCTGGCCGGCGCCCCGGAAGAAGCTCAGGAGCCGCCCGTCGCGCCGCTCTTCGTGCCGCCACGGCCCGCCGGCCCAGGCGGCGAGCTCTTCGCTCCGCGCATCGCGGCAGCGGAACAGCCGCGGGTCCGCGAAGGACGAGGCCATCCGCGCCTCGGTGAGTGGCTCGACCACCGGGTCGGGCGCATCCAGGCTCCGGACGGCCTCGACGGCCCGGAGCGCGTAGGCGACGTCGCGCGGGCCGGTCGCGGCTGGGTGGTCGACCTCGAGCGTCGCGAAGAACGTGAGCCGGCCCGCCTCGTCCGGCCGCAGGGTGCGGCTCCGCGACAGGATCGTCGGGTGCGCCAGCTCGTACTGGTAGACACGGTTCGGCAAGGCGAGCCGCCCGAGCGCCGCGGGCACGCCGGTCGCGCGGTAGTCGAGCCCGTAGAGCTGGACCCCGTCGGTCAGGAACCCGGTGGCCCCGTCGAGGCACCCGTGCATGATCCAGGGGATGGCCCCGTCCTGGGACATGTTCTGGCGCGAGCAGAGCAGCACGCCGAGGCCGTCGGCCCGGAGCACGGTGTGGTCCAGGTACTGGCTCGTGTACGCCTCGCTGCTCCGGACGACGTCGTCCCTAGCGAGGCCCAGGTCCTGCGCGAGCACCGCGTCCACGCTCACCCGGCGCCCCGTGTGGTTGACCGCGTCGAGGACCCAGAACCAGGTGGGCTCCGAGGGATGGAGCCGCAGGGCGCACCGGTAGTCGATGCCCTTGAACGATCCCTCCCAGGTCGCGCCATCGGCATCGGCGTGGAATCGCTGGGCGGCCCCCGGCCCAAGCAGCGGGGCGAACGTCGCGCCAGTGGAGGCCCGACGGCGGAGGTACAGGTTGCCGAGCCCGCCTTCGACCGGGCTGCCGAGCACCTGGTTGACCAGGATGTCGCCGTGACGGATCGCGTGCACGGCGCCGTTGTCCAGCAGCTCGATCGAGACGCCGGCCGCATTGCGCAGCACGGCCGCGAGCGGCGGCCGCGCCATGGCGACCGGCGGCCGCGCCAGGGCGACCGGCGGTGTGGCCCGGATGGCCATGAACGGTCCCGGCCTACCGCGCGTCGACGCGGATGGCCCGGCTCCGGGGACCGGCCCCGAACCGCTCGATCGAGATCACGGGCTGTAGGGCGTCCTTGACGTCCGGCGTCGCGAACGCCCGGCGCAACATGTCGTGACCCAGGGCGTTGCCGATGGCGGCCATCACGATGCCCTGGTCGAGCGAGAGGTACGCGTCGGAGACCACGCCGGTGTCGACGTTCACGGAGTCGCGGAAACCCCAGTCCCCGTACATGTCGGGGAAGTCGCGCTCCAGGTTGCGGAGGTTGGACAGCACCGCGCGCGGGGCCCAGCGGAGGGCCAGGAACGCCGCGTGCGGCGTCACGACGCCGTCGGTGTAGGCCGACGGTGCAGGTTCCGGCTTGCCCTCGCGGCAGGTCCCGAACCCGGGGTCAACGAACGTGTTGTCCTCGTTGGACGGGTAGCCCTCGGGGTTCATGCCCAGCGCGTCGACGCCATAGGTGGCGTACCCGCCCTCGGGGATGTTCGCGGGCGAGAAGCCCCAATAGCCGTATCCGGCATCCACCAGCCCGTGGTGGATCTGCGCCGCCACGGTCAGCGGATGGTTGAGGCCCCAGCTGTTGGGGCCCCACGTCTCCTCGGGCACGAACAGGGCCGGCATCAGCGCCTCGAACATGCTGCCGCCCCAGCCGGGCACGATGCGCATCCCGTCGTACGGGTAGGCGCCCTCGAAGACGCTGACGCCGAGGTACGTGCGCGTAACGCCGACGGGCTGAGTCTCCTGCCAGCTCCAGTCGCACGTCTCGGGGAACGTCCGCCAGGCCCCGAAGTACTCCTTCGCCGGGATCTCGCCCTTGGCGATGCCGATGTAGCTCGCGATCCGGCTCTCGCTCACGATCGTGTCGTAGCAGCACGGCGACTCGCCGGTGGACGGCACGACGTGGAAGGCGATCCGGTTGACCGCGGGCCGGTAGTAGAAGCCGAAGTCCATGCTGTCGTAGAGCGCCGCGGCGCGTGCGGCGACGGCCGTCTCGCTCGTGGCGACCATGTGCAGGGCGGCCGCGAGCCAGCCGTTGTCGACGGAGGAGAGGATCGGCGTGAGCGGCTCGCCGGTGGAGGGCCAGGTGGTCAGGACGGCACCCGTGTGGTGGTCGTACCAGTTGTAGTACTGGCCACTGGGCTCGTGGCGCTCCATCGTCTCGAGGGAGTGCAGCGTCCGCCCGAGGCGGCGGACCGCCTCCCGGTGCCCGATGATCCCGAGCCGCTCGGCGACCAGCGTGCTCCACAGGTAGGCGCCGATGTTGGTCGTCGAGGTCTGGACGCTGGTCGTCCCGTCGGAGGACAGGCTGTCCGCCGGCAGGCCGCTGTCGGGATCGGTCATCGCCACGAACGATGCCCAGGTGCCCCGGGCGTAGCGCATCAGGGTGGCGTCTCTGGTGGCCTTGCCGGCCGCCACGCCGGCGTCCGCGGACCCGGCACCGACCGGCGCCGCCATGACGAGGGACGGCAGGACCAGGGCCATCGAGAGCAGGCCCACGCAGAGGACCATGAGCCTGGGGGCGCGCCGGCGCGTGAGCATGTGGGGAACCTCCGGGTTCGGGCGGGCGCGGGCACCGTCACATGCCGCGCGCCCCGATGGGGAATCAGCCTTTGAGGCCGGTCGTTGCGATGCCTTCGGTGATCCAGCGCTGGAACAGGACGAACACGATCAGGACCGGGACCACGAGGACCACGGAGCCCGCCATGAGCATCCCGTGGTCCGCCTGGTACTGGCTCGTCGCGAACGTGGCCAGGGCGACCGGCAGCGTGTACATCGCGGGTTCCTGGGACATGACCAGGGGGTAGAGGAAGCTGTTCCAGTTGCCGAGGAAGGTGAGGATGGCGAGCGTGGCGAGGACCGGGGTGGCGATCGGCATCACGACCGAGAAGAACACCTTGAACTCGTTGGCACCGTCCATGCGGGCGGCCTCGAGGAGCTCGTTCGGGACGCCGAGCATGAATTGGCGCATCAGGAACACGCCGAAGGGTCCGGCGAGGAACGGCAGGATCAGGCCCGGGTAGGTGTTCACGAGCCCGAGGTTGCTCATCAGGATGAAGTTCGGGATCAGCGTGATGCCGGCGGGCACCATCAGGGTGGCCAGGACGAGGCCCATCACCAGGCGCTTGCCGTGCCAGCGCAGCTTGGCCAGCGCGTAGCCCAGCATCGGGCAGAACACGAGCGTCCCCACGGTCACGGCCAGCGCGATGACCGTCGAGTTGAAGAAGAAGCGCGGGAAGTCGAGCTGGTCGAACAGCCGGCTGTAGTTGTCGGTCGTGGCGACCGAGGGGAGGAAGGTGGGCGGGTTGCGCAGGAAGTCGCCGGGGGGTTTGAGGGATCCAAGGACCATCCACAGGAATGGCCCGACCATGAGCACCAGGCCGGCGGTCAGCAGGATGTAGCTCAGGCGGCTGGAGGGGGGGCGCGTGCGGCCGTCGGCCGCCGGGGGCCGGCCCGGGGTCGCGGCAGGCCCGGCCGCCATGGGCGCCTTCACGGGCATCGTCGTCATCGATCCGCCTCCCTCACGCGTCCGACCGCAGGAACTTGAACTGCAGGAAGGCGACGAAGGCCACGATCACGAACAGGACGTACGCGATCGCCGACGCATACCCCTGGTGGAAGAACGTGAAGCCCTCCCGGTACATGTACATCGTCACGGACAGGGTCGCGTCGAGCGGGCCGCCGTCGGTCATCACGAACGGCTCCTCGAACAGCTGCAGGTATCCGATCGTGGTGATGACCGTCATGAACAGGATCGTCGGCCGGAGCATCGGCAGCGTGACGAAGCGGAACGCCTGCCAGCGGCCGGCGCCGTCGATCGACGCCGCCTCGTACAGCACGCCGGGGATCGACTGGAGGCCGGCGAGGAACACGATCATGGCGAACCCGAGGTTGCGCCAGACCGCCATCGCGATGATCGATGGCATGGCGAGCGCCGGGTCGGCGAGCCACGCCGGGCCCTGGATGCCTGCGGCGCCCAGGAGCATGTTGACGAGACCGACATCCGGGTTGAGGACGAACCGCCAGACCACGGCGATCGCGACGATGCTCGTGATCACGGGCAGGTAGTACCCGACCCGGAACGCGGTCCGGAACCGGTTCACGCCCCGGTTCAGCGCGTTCGCGATCAACAGGCCGATGACCAGCGTCACCGGGACCCCGACCACCACGAAGTAGGCCGTGTTGAGCAGCGCCTTCCAGAAGGTCGGGTCGCTCAGCAGGTCCGCGTAGTTCTGCAGGCCGACGAAGGTCGCGCCGATGGGGTTCTGGAGGTCGCGCAGCCCGAAGCTGGTGAAGGAGAGGCCGAAGGAGGCGACGATCGGGAAGGCGAGGAAGACGAGGAACAGGATCACGAACGGGGCGGCGAAGGCCCACCCCACGAGGTCGTCCCGCCACCGCCACCCCCGACCGGCGGATGCGGTCGGCGCCGCATCCGCCACCGTGCGCCGTGCGAGCGCTGGTCCCGCCATTGCCTAGCCGCCGATCTTCTCGGCGTTGGCCTGCATCTCGTCCGCTGCCTCCTGCGGGGCCATCCCGCCGGTCGTCAGCTTCTCGAGGGTGGTGTTGAGCGAGGTTCCGAGCTCGCTCCAGGTCGCCGTGGCGGGCTGGGCCTTGGTGTCCTTGAGCTGCTCGCCGAACAGCGCGACGTTCGGGTCGGCCTTGAGGGTCGCGTCGTCCCAGGCGGCCTGCGTGGCCGGGAGGTCCGTGACCTCCTTGTACCAGGCGACCTGCGTCGCCGAGTCGGCCAGGTACTGGACGAACGCCCAGGCGAGGTCCTTGTTCGCGCTGTTCTTGTAGACGACGACGTTGCTGCCGCCCAGGAAGGACGTGGAGCTGGCCTTCTTGGGCATGGGCGCGATGGCCCACTTGCCCTCGAGGTCGGCGCCGCCCGCGTCCTTGATGAGGCCGAGGTGCCATGGTCCGGAGAAGAACATCGGGTGCGTGCCGGACACGAACGCGGGCGTGATGTCGAAGCCCTCGGGAACCGCGTCGGGCGACAGCTTGTCCTTGAAGAACGACTGGTAGTAGGTGAGCGCCTCGACGGCCTGCGCGCTGTTGAGCGTGTACGCGCCGGACGCGTCCATGACGTCGCCGCCGTTCGACCACAGGAAGGGCAGGTACTCCTGCCAGTTCTTGGTGCCGAGCGAGATGCCCCACTTGGCGTCACCCTTGGCCTGCATCGCCTTGGCCATCGCGGTGAGCTCGTCCCAGGTCGCCGGGGCCTTGGTGATCCCCGCCTTCTCCGCGACGTCAGTGCGGTAGTAGAGGAGGCGCGTCTCGACATACCACGGCACGCCGTAGACTGTCCCGTCCACGATGTTGGTGTTCCAGGCGCTCTCGAAGAACGTCGCCGGGTCGAAGTTGGCCGGCACGGTCTCCAGGGCTCCGGTCGCCGCGAACTGGCCCATCATGTCGGTGCCCATCTGGCTGACATCGGGGGTCTGCTTGCCGGCGATGGCGGTCTGGAGCTTGGCGACCGCCTGGCCCCAGTCGACCGGCGTGACGTTGACGGTGACGCCGGGGTGCTCGGCCATGAACGCGTCGGCGAGGGTCTTGAGCTTCACGCCCTCATTGCCCATCGCCCAAACGGTGAGCGTGCCCGCGAGGGAGGCGGCGGGACTGATGGCCGGAGCCTGCGTGGCCGGCCCACCGGCCGACGGAGCGGCGCTGCCGGAGTTGGTGCCACAGCTCGCGGCGAGAAGGCCGATGCAGGCCAGCGCCACCAGGAGGCGCCTGGGGCCAGCGCGTGTGCGGGGGCTGCTGGAGGGGCTGCCCGGGGACGATGCCATGTCGAGTCTCCTTCGGGTGTCGATACGAGGGCCGCCGCGCCGTTGGCGCCGGGGCCTGTCAGGGTCGGAGTGGGATTCGAGGGTCACGCCGCCTCCCCTCACCAGGGCGGGCGACGGCCATCGGGCGCGGAGTGCAAGGGAGGATCCGATCTGGTGTGCCCGGCGTCAGGACGCGCCGAGCACCCCGCTGGAGATCGCTCCCAGGGCCGCGGGCAGGACGACGAGGATTCCGGCCGCGGCGGCCGCGACCAGGAGCAGGGTGCGCAGCGCGATCGCCAAGAACACGCCCGCCGTCGTGGCCCGGGTGCCCCGAGCTGGGCGGCGCTCGACGACGACATGGATCGGGATGGTGACTGCGGGGCTCACGCCCATGGGTTGGCGCCTCTGGCCTCCGGGGCGGGGCCCGGGGTGTGCCGCAAGGCTCAGCCACACGCCGGTCCATGTCATGACGAGCGGTCATCGCCCGTGGGCCGTGCACCTGGGTCAGGCAGGTGGCCCCGCACATGACCGGCGGTCATGACGGCGGCGGGAAACCGCCCACACTAGGGTCATACCCCACGGAGCTCCTGCCTGCCCGGGCGGGCCGAACGCCCCGAGGCGCAAGGAGAATCCCATGGTCATCGACCACACCGCTGCCCTGTTCACCGTCGACATCGTCGCCGCCGCGAAGGCAAACGAGCTCTTCCGGCGCGTCCTCTCGACCGGCCCGCACGCCCAGGTCGTCGTGATGAGCATCCCCGTCGGCGGCGAGATCGGCGACGAGATCCACGCGGGGCTCGACCAGGTCCTCGTCTTCGTCGAGGGTCAGGGGCTTGCGTACCTCGACGGCGAGGAGATCCCCGTCGGCCCGGACCGCCTCGTGCACGTCCCGGCCGGCGCCCGCCACAATGTCCTCAACGGCGGGACCGGCGACCTGCGCCTCTACACCGTCTACGCGCCCCCGCAGCACGCCCCGGGAACCATCCACCGGACGAAGGCCGACGCGGATGCCGATGAGACGGACCACTTCATCGCCCCGGGATCCGTGTCGTGATGGCCCACGGAACCGCCACCAGGGTCGCGGACACCCTGCGCCTGGCCGACGTCCGGGGCCGCGTCGACGCAGCGGTGCAAACCGCGTCGGGGGCCGTCCTGGACGTCGTCGAGCGGCTGCCCGTGAATCGGCTGCCCGGGAGGAGGCGACCCCGTCGCCGGCTCCCGTTCGTCCTCCTGGGCCTCGGGCTTGTCGCCGCGGCGCTCGCGGCGCTCGGGACGACGGCGTGGTGGATGCGGCGTCACGCGTCCGAGGCGGCTCAGGACGTCGCCGTCGAGGAGCACGCCTTCGACCACGTCGCCATCGACCGCGCCGCGGGCGAGGGCATGTCCTCCCCGGGCGCAGGACAGGACGAGCCTCCGCCGGCGAACGGGGTGACCCGGGACGCCATTCGGGAGCTCGTATAGCATCTGATCATCCGCCGCGGCATCACGCCCGGCCGGGCCACCCGCCCTACCGCGGGTCGGGTCAGGCCGGGCGCGACCACGTCGCGTCCACGAGGGCGGCGCCTGCCCGGGCGGTCAGCTGGTCGAGGGTGTCCCCCTCGGCGAGCGTGGCAAGGCCCACGGTAACGCCCACGCCGGTGTCGGCGTACAGCGAGCTCCCAATCCCGTCGAACCGCCGCTGGACCTCCCCGATCTCGACCCCGGCCACGGCGCAATGGAACTCGTTGCCCGCGGATCGGACGATCGGATCGAACGATCGGAGGTTCGAGCGCATGGTGGCGACCAGCGTCCGGAGCACGTGGTCGCCGACCGCGTGACCGGCGCGTTCGTTGACGCCCCGGAGGCCGACCACGTCGACGCGGGCGAGGACGAGGCGACCATCCCCTTGCCGTGCGCGGTCGATCTCGAGCGCCAGGGCGTGCCCGCCCGTCTCGCGGTGGAGCGCGCCCGTCAGGCCGTCCAGGTGTGCGCCGTGCAGCTCCGCCCGCAGGAGGCCGAGCTCCATGGCCGCCTCGGTCCGCTCCGTGGCGGCTCGCAGTCGGTCGTCGGCCGCCGCGGCACGGTCCATCGCCGCCCGTTCCCGCAAGCGCGTGAACTGGGCGCGCAGCGGTGCATCCGAGGCCGGAAGTGACTCCTCCAGCGCGATGGCCCTCCGGTCCCGGCGCTTCGCCGCATCGTCCCGCCGCGCGGCGTTGCGGTCGCGAACCTGCGACGTCCCGAGCCGCGCCCTGGCGGACGATCCACGATTCGCGTGGGTCGCGAGGCGGTCGACCCGGCTGGCCCTGCGCTCGGCACGCGTGGCCTCGTAGGTCGCGGCGCGCGACGCCGTCCCGGGATCTGCCGGGTCGCCCTCGTCCACGCGGCGTGCATCGGCGCTCGCCTGGTCCCGATCGGCCGACTCCTGGTCACGGGCGGCATCCGCATCGTCCCGCTCCGATGCGGCCTGGTCGGCGTCCGACAACCTCTGATCGGCGAGGGCGGACTCCCGGTCACCGTCCGCGACGGCCTGCTCGTGGTCCAGGACCACCCGATCCGCGGCGCCACCGGTCGCCTGGGGACCGGGTCTCCGGGTGACGCTCCTGTTGTCCTGATCGTCCATGCGGGATCCCTGCAGCTTGAGAGCGCCTGGGCCTTCCAGGAAGCTGCGCAACCCTGCACCCTTCTGGGAGGGGCCGGCATGACACCGCGTCATCGCGGAACGGGCCCACACTCGCACACCGGGGCCCATGACGGACCGTCATGTCGATCACTCGATGGACTGACAGGCTTCCGCGCATGTCTGCAGAACCCATCGTCGGAACACACGTCGCGAGGCGGAGCCTCCGGCCCACGACTGCGGCGACGGCCGGACGGTTGGGCCTGCGTGGCCCGTCGGAGACCGCCGCCGCGGGCTCGCGTCGTGTGGTCCTCGTCGTGGATGACGAGCCGATGCTCGGCGCACTGCTGGCGATGGCCCTCGACTCGCAGGGCTGGCAGACCGTCGTGGCCACCGCAGCGGAGCCCGCCGAGGACCTCGCCCGCGAGCTCGAGGTCGACCTCCTGGTGACGGACGTTCACATGCCGGGCAGGTCCGGGTTCGACCTGGCCACGAGCCTGCGCTCCCGCCGTGCGGACCTCCCAGTGTTGCTCGTGTCGGGTGCGGCCGATGCCGCGGCGCTCGCACTGCCCCAGCCGTTCGCGTTTCTCGAG
>JANNHX010000689.1:0-24991 GCA_031404615.1 Chloroflexota bacterium | reverse complement strand
ATCAAACGAAGGTGAGGCGGTGATGCCAGTTCCACTGTAGGTTCCCCCAACAGGCGAGCCCTGGGCAGGTGCGGGAGTGCGTCGGCTTGGCGCGTGACGTCATGGTGGTGGACGGTTCCTCGTGGTGTGTCGGTCGCCGCCGGTTCCGGGTCGCACACGCGGCGGACGGCGCGGGGCGGATGGTACCCCATGCGCGCGCGAGGCCGGAGCCGGGTGGCGCCGTGCTACCCTCCCGGCCGTGACTCCCAGATCCGAGGTCCCCTCCTCGTTCCGGTCGTCGTCGGTACGCCCCGGACCGCTGGCGCTCATTCGCCTTGGCATCACGGAGACGCTGTCCCGGCGGCGACTCATCGCCTATCTCGTCCGCGCGGACCTCAAGAAGACGGGCGCCGACACGCTGCTGGGCAACATCTGGTGGGTCGTGGACCCGCTGCTCCAGATGCTCGTGTATGCGCTGCTCGTGGGCGTGATCCTGGGGAGGGCGGGCGGGATTGAGGACTTCCCCCTCTTCATCTTCGCGGCCATCCTGCCCTGGAAGTGGTTCGACTCCACCGTCCGCGACGGCGTCCATGCCGTGGTTGGCCAGGAGCGGCTGATCAAGCAGATCTACTTCCCCAAGCTCGTCCTGCCGCTTGCGGTCTCGATGTCGGGCATCGTCAACTTCCTGTTCGGACTGGTGCCCCTGTTCGGAATGCTGCTCCTGGTGTACAGCAGGCACCTGTCGGCATGGCTGCTGCTGATCCCGGTCATCGCGGTCGTCCAGCTGTTGTTCTCAACCGGCCTCGCCATCCTGGTTTCAGCGATCAACGTCTTCTACCGGGACATCGGCAACCTCTCGCGGCACATCCTCCGGTTCTGGTTCTACCTCTCGCCCACGCTCTACGGCGTGGACCAGGTCGAGGGCCTCGCCGGCAAGCACGAGCTGATCGGCGTGTGGTTCACGATCAACCCCTGGACCTACCTCCTGAACTCGTACCGGGACGTCATCTACTACGGTCGCGCGCCCGAGTGGGCCGGCCTGGCGCTCATCGCCCTGATCTCGGTGGCGCTGCTCGCGTTCTCGGTCTGGTTCTTCAAGCGCGTCGAGCCGGGCTTCGCGAAGGTCCTGTGAGCGACACCGTCACCCTCAACGACAAGCTGGCGATCAACGTCCACGACCTGGGCGTCCGCTACAACCTGCGCCTGACCAAGAAGCAGACCGTCAAGTCCTCGGTCGTCCGGCGGATCCGGCGGCAGGGCGACACGTCGTTCTGGGCCCTGCGGAACGTGACGTTCCAGGTGCGCCACGGCGATGCGCTCGGGATCATCGGGCCCAACGGCGCCGGCAAGAGCACGCTCCTGCAGGTCCTGGCCGGGATCATCACGCCGTCGGAGGGTTTCGTGGAAGTGGACGGCCACGTCTCGAGCCTGCTGACCCTGGGCGTGGGCTTCGACCAGGACCTGAGCGGCACGGACAACATCCGCCTTGCCGGAGCCTTCATGGGCCTGGACCACAAGCTGGTCGAGGAGAGGCTGCCGGCGATCGTCGACTACGCGGACTTGGGCGACTTCATCGACGCCCCGATCAAGACCTACTCCTCGGGCATGCGCGCACGCCTCGGCTTCGCCATCGCGACCTCGGTGAACCCCGACATCCTGATCCTCGACGAGGTCCTGTCCACCGGTGACGCCGCCTTCCGGGCGAAGTCCAAGCAGCGCGTGGGCGAGCTTGTCCAGGAGGCGAAGGCCATCGTGCTCGTGACCCACGACATGAACTGGGTCACCGAGTACTGCAACCTGGCGCTGCTCATCGAGAAGGGCCACATCGTGGCCGAGGGCACCCCGGAGCAGGTAGTCGCTGAACACCAGGAGCGCTCGGCCCAGCGCCGTGCCGAGCAGCTGGAGCGGGGCGTCTTCGCCCAGGTGAAGGTCGTTCCGCCCGTACGTGGTCGCCGTTAGCGATCGTCGCGGCGGCGGTCCCGGAGCCCGACCCCGGGCCTAGCGTCGCTCGCGCAGCACCTTCGCGACCACGGACACCAGCCCAAAGGCCAGCCCGGCCGCGAGCGCGCCGCGCCAGTCGAGCAGCGGACGGACGTCGCCCTCCACCTTTGCCGCGATCAGGACCAGCACCGCGGACGGCCGCGTGATCGTGACGCGCTGCGCGATGATGGTGCGCGCGAAGCCCTGCTCGATGGTCGCCTCGCGGGCGACGACGCTGCCCGCGAACCCCTGGGTGACCTGCAGCTCCCCTGCCAGCGCCGCCCCCACGCTGCCGAACTCGACGCCGACCCGATCCGCCTTCGCGGCCCCGATGCCACCCCACTGGACGAAGACCTCCCTGGCCTGCAGCGCCCCGATGCCACCGAGGCGGACCTCGACGGTGTCCGCGGTCGCCTCGTTGATGCCGCCGCGCTCCAGGCGCAGGGACGAGACCGCCACCTGGTCGATGGGGCCGGCCGGCGTGAGGGCGGGGACGGACGCGAGGCGCAGGGCCGCGTCGGCGGCCTCGGCCTCGGCCAGGGCGAAGGCCGCGGCGCGCGCGGCCGGATCTGGCGCGCCACCCGGGGTCGCGACGGCGTCCGGGGTCGCGATGGCCTCCGGGACGGGATCGGGGGCCGCCCTGCGGCTGCGCTTGGGGCTGGCGGGCGTCTCGTCGCTCATGGCGGATCCTCGGACTGCGGCGCATCGGGTGCCCGGAGCCTACCGCACCCGGCGGGCAGCGCCCACCGCCGGGCCGGTCCGCGCCGCGGTCCATTCGGCCCGCCGCGCTCGAGCCGCAACGCGTCCGCACGGACGCGACGACGGCCCGTCAGGCGCGTGTGGCGTATGCTCCGGCGGATCGCGGCCCCTGCCGGGGCCGTCGCCGGCCGCGTGGGAGGCCGACGGTCTGGGGACACCATGAGCCAACGCCCGCCGCACCCGGAGTCCGCATGAGCCGCAATGTCATCGCCGTCGTCGGCGCCCTCGCGCTCGTGCTCGGTCTAGGGATCGGCGTCGGGGCGGGCATGATCGCCTCGACGCCCGCCGGCTCCGTCGCCGTCGTCGGCACGCCTTCCCCCAGCCCGGCGCCCACCGACGCCGAGACGTCCGAGCCGGCGCCGCCGGTCGAAACGTCGTCCCCGTCCCAGACCCCGGAGCCGACGCCCACCCCCGTCCCGACACCGACCCCCGAGCCCACCCCGGTCCTCGTGCCCGCGCCGCTGACGGGCGTACCCGTCACGGAGGACGTCGCCGCGAATCGCGTCATCGCCGTCATGGTCGATGACCAGTCCGCCGCCCGCCCCCAGTCCGGCCTCTCGCAGGCCGACGTCGTCTGGCAGGCCCCCGCCGAGGGTGGCATCCCGCGCTACGAGGCGTGGTTCCAGAGCAGGTACCCCACGCAGGTCGGCCCCATCCGCAGCTCCCGGCTGTACTTCGTCGGCTGGGCGGCGGAATGGAAGGCGCTCTACGTCCACTCCGGCGGATCGCCCCAGGCGCTCGCCCTCCTCAACTCGTCGAAGGGCAAGGGCAAGGTCGTCTACAACGCGGACGAGTTCCGCTGGAGCAGGTACCTGTACCGGGTGGACTTCCGGTACGCGCCGCACAACGTCTACAGCGATGCCAAGAACCTGCGCAGGCTCGCCAAGGCGGTCGGCGCCAAGCCTGTCCCGGGGCAGAAGCCGCACTGGCAGTTCGGGCCCGAGGCCTCGCTCGAGCAGCGTCCGGAAGGCGGCAAGATCGTCGTGCCGTATCTCGCGAACAGGATCACCTACGCCTACGACCGCAAGACCAACACCTACCGGCGGTCGGTCTCCGTCGAAGGCAAGCAGCTCGACGCCGCCACCAAGCCCGGGACCCGGATCGCGCCCAGGAACGTCGTGGTCGTGGTGGTCCGGTTCGTCCCGCTGGGCGACAGGAAGCACCGGCTCGACGGTCAGGTCACCGGCACGGGCACGGCCTGGATCGCGAGCAACGGCAAGACGATCAAGGGCACCTGGCAGAAGAAGAGCTTCACGGCCCCGATCCGCTTCTTCCGCTCGGACGGCAGCGCGGTGACGCTGACCGTCGGCCAGACGTTTGTCCAGGTGGTCCCACGCGGAACCAGGATCACGATCACGCCCGGGAAGGCCCCGCTGGACGCCACCGTTTCGCCGGCGCCGTCCGGCTCCGCGAACCCCTAGCCCGGATCCACCGGTGGAGCGCCGCAGATCGCCGCTCCAGGTGCGCTCAGGCCAAGGCGGCGATGAGCACGGAAGGGAGCGCACCTGCATGGTGCGTGAGCGACGCGCACAGGAGCCAACGCAGGCATGGGCCGCATGGGCGCGCGAGATGCAAGCGGAGGTCGGTGGATCCGGGCCTAGAGCAGCGGGGCGGGGCGGGCGACCTCGGCCCAGATGGAGCGCGTCTCGCGAGCAACGTCCGCCCACGTGCGGTGCGCGTTTGCGCGCTCGCGCGCGGCGGCGACGATGACCGGGTACGGGTCCGCGTCGGCCCACACGGCGGCGATGGCGGTCGCGAGGCGGGCCGGGTCGCCGGGCTCCACAAGGATCCCGGCCGTGCCCATGATCTCGGGCAGGGCGCCCACGGCGCTCGCGATGACCGGGACGCCGGCGGCGAGCGCCTCCATCGCGGTCAGCCCGGTCGCATCCGAGCGCACGGGCTGCAGCACGACGCGGGCCCCGGCGACGAGTCCGGCGAGGCGCGTGTCGGACAGGCCCTGCTCGTAGGCGAGCAGCTCCGCGACGCCCGCACGCGCGGCCGCCCGCGAGAGCGCGGCGCGGTCATCGGGTGAGGCGCCCACGAGCGCGACCCGCGGCGGCCAGGCGTCGGCGGGCACGCCATCGGGCGGGGGCGAGGCGGCGAGGCGCGAGAGCGCCTCAAGGAGCGTCGGGAGGTCCTGGCGGGCGTCGAAGCGACCCGCGTAGACGGCATACCGCGCGGGCAGGCCCATGCGGGTCCGCTCCGCGAGGCCGGCCCCGAGCGCCTCGGGGCGGAACGCGGGGCGCGGGGCCAGCGGCACGACGCGCAGCCGGTCCTTCTTCACGTGGAGCAGGCGGCGCGCCTCCGTGGCGACCGCGCGACCCGGCACCACCACGGCCGAGGCGTCCCTGAGGATCCGTGCCCGAAGCCGCTGGCCGAAGCGCGCGGCGGTCCCGCGCTGGTAGTCGTCGGGGAGCGCCCATGGCGCCAGGTCGAGCAGCGCGGCGACGACGGGGATCCCGGACCCGATGGGCAGTGCGCCGGCCGCGGCGTGGTAGACGGAGCCTGCAGCACCGCCCCGCTCGGCGCGCCAGCCGGCCCCCGCGGTCGCCCCGCGGAGCATCAGCGGATCCACGGTGAGCGCCCCGGACCGCAGGAGGCGCGTCGGCAGGAGGCGCCGCCGGCCGATGACCTCGAGGTTCGACCAGCGGCCCGTGGGGTCGTCGCGGTCGACGGCGAGCAAGAACGAGTAGGACTCGCCGGGGACGGGATCCGCGTCGAGCGCGGTCAGCAGCTCCTCGAGGTACAGCGCGGTGAGGGGCGCCCGCTCCGGATCCTGGAGCGGGCGCACGTCCATGACGACGCGCACCCCGGCGTCGACGACGACCGGTGCCTCGGTGGTTCCCGGCCGCCAGGACGTCATCGGGCGGGCCGCGCGGGCCCGCGGCCGCGCAGCTCGTCCCAGCGCAGGCTGATGACCACGAGCAGCGCCTCGACGATGATCCGGCGGCTCATCTTGGACTGGCCTAGGCGCCGGTCCCGGAAGATGATCGGCACCTCGACGACACGCGCGCCGAACCGCGACGCCCGGTACGTCATCTCGATCTGGAATACATAGCCACCGGCGCGCACACCCTCGAAGGGGACCGCGGACAGCGTCGCGGAGCGCCACGCCTTGAAGCCGCCGGTGAGGTCGTGGGGGCCCAGGCGCAGCACGATCCGGGCGAACGTCGATCCGCCCCGGGAGACGATCCGGCGGATGACGCCCCAGTCCTCGACGCCACCGCCCGTCGTATAGCGCGACCCGATGACCAGGTCCGCCCGGTCACCGGTCAGCGGGGCGATCAGCGCGGGCAGCGCGGCCGGGTCGTGGGACCAGTCGGCGTCCATCTGGATCACGATCGAGGCGCCTCCGGCGAGCGCCACCCCGAACCCGTCGAGGTACGCGCGGCCGAGGCCCTGCTTGGCCTTGCGGTGGTGGACCCGGACCCGGGGGTCGGCGGCGGCGAGCTCCTCCGCGATGTCGCCCGTCCCATCCGGGGACGAGTCGTCCACGACGAGCAGGGTTGCACCGGGGAGCGCCTCGAGGATGGCCCGCGAGATGTCCGCGACATTCTCGCGCTCGTTGAAGGTGGGCAGCACGACCCAGGCGCCGGTTCCGACGGGCAGCCCGGCGGTGCCGGACGACCCGGGGGCCGCGCCGGTCGTGCCGGGTCCGGCCGCGACGGACGCGTCCGGGGTCGGGGCGGGGGCGGCGTCGGCCTGGGTGCTCACTGTGCGCCAGTGTACGGGCGGCCGAGCCCGGGGAACCGGGCCCGGCTCACCTGGCGACGATCGCGATCGGGACCGAGGTCGTGTTGGCGTGGCCGCCGGTGTCCGTCGCCGTGACCTTGACGCTGCCCGCCCCCGCCCTCCCCGTCGCGACCGCGAACCGCGCCCGGTAGGTGCCGTCCGCGAGCCGCGTCGCCGTGACCTTGACCCCGGCTCGCCCGGGCTGCGTGAAGGTGACCACCGGCCGCGTGGCGAGCGGCTCGATCGTGGCGATCCGCACCGTCAGCGTCTGGCCCGCGGAGACGCTCGAGGCCGAGGGCGTGATCGCGAAGCCCGCGACCCACACCGGGCGGACCAACTCCTGGGTCCCCAGGGGCGAGGTGACGGTCAGGCGCGCCGTGTAGCGGCCCTGGGCCACGGACGTCCCGTCCGCCTTGCGCCCGTCCCACGTCCACCCGCGGGTGCCGGAAGCCTGGGCCCTGCGGGTCCAGACCGTGCGCACCAGGGCCCCCCCGTCGTCGAAGACGCGCAGCGTGGTCGTCGCCGACCGCGCGAGGCGCCACGTCAGCGCCGCGCTGGGCTTGAGGGCATCCCCGTCCTGCGGGTACAGGTTGGCGGACCAGCGCAGCAGGCTCGCCGTCCGGTCCACCACGACCGGGATCGAGGCGCTGCGCGCGTTGCCGGCCGCGTCCCTGCCGCTGACCTTGAACGTGTACCTGCCGTCCTTCACCGGCGTCCCGCCGGCGGTCCTGCCGTTCCAGGTCACGGACCAGGCCGCCAGCGAGGTCAGCGTCCAGCTCCGGACCAGCGTCGTGCCCTTCCAGATCCGCGCCGTGCCGGTCGCCTTCTCGTTCGCCGTCCAGCGGAGGGCCATGGTGTCGGCGGCGCCGTCACCGTTGGGCGAGAAGATCCGGGGGGAGGCGGACGGCGCGAACGCCGGGCCGACGGTGTCGACGACGACCGGCCACCTCCGGGTCGCGGCGTTGCCCGCCTCGTCGAACGCGGCGAGCGTCACTGTGTAGCGCCCGTCCGGAACGTGCGATCCGGAGCCGTTCGTGCCGGCCCAGGCGAACGAGGCGCTGCCGCCGGTCCCCGAGGCCGTGCGGACGGTCGTGCCGCCGGCGTTGGCGACCCGCGCACTCCAGCGGCTCGCGCCACTGGCGGACAGGGTCATCTTCGTGCTGTCGCGGGTCCCATCGCCGTTGGGCGAGATGAGCCCGGAGGTGACCGAGGAGGCGGTGACCACCGGCGCGACCGTGTCGACGACCACGCCGTATGCGGCCACCTGGCCCGGCGTGACGGGCCGCGCCGACGGGGCGGAGTAGGTGGTCGAGCCGGCGACGCCCACCAGCTGCAGGACGTACCTGCCGTCGGCCACGCGCTTGGTGCCGACCCGGCCATTCCAGTCCCAGGTGCGGGCGCCCGTCCCGAGGTCGTCCACCGTGACCGAGCCGACGGAGGTTCCGTCCGGCCGGAAGACCCTGAGCGTGAGCGACCCCAGCGCCACCGTGTTCGTCCAGCGCAGCCGGAGGGCGTCCTCGGAGCCGTCGCCGTTGGGCGAGAACCGGCGGAGGTTGGCCGCGGCCCTGCCGGTGCCGACGGCGGTGGGCGTGCCGGACCCGAAGTCGAGCCCCGTCATCCCGGCGTTCACGAGGGTCGAGTTGGGCGCCCGGTGGGCCGCGACGTGCGTCGTGGTCGACGACGCCGTGGCCACCCAGACGCCGCGCTCCACGAACGTGACGGGGTTCCACTCGCGGATCGGCTGGGTGACCTCGTACCAGGTGTGGCCGTCGGCGCTGACCGGGCCTCGGGTCACGGCCACGATCGTACCGGCATCCAGCGACCCGAGTCGGGCCGCGTTCGTGCGGGGACCCGTGCGGTACGCGAGCCCGTCGGTCACGACCTTGCCGAACCCGCCGGGAGCGAGCGACGGCGTGGCGTCGTACACGGAGACGATGTTGAACGCGCCGACGTTGCCCTTGCTGTCGCGGGCACGGACGCGGAAGGCGTAGCCCGCCCCGTCGCGACCGAGCCAGACGTCGGAGGTGGCCGTCGTGCCGGCGAGCCAGCTCGTCCACGGGCCGCCGTTGGCGGAGACCTGCACGTCGTAGCTGACGACCGAGCTGGTGTCCTTCGCGGCCCAGCTGACGACGAACCCTTCGTTCGGCTGCGCGCGGGCGAGCATCTTCACGCCCGCCTGGGGCGCCGACTTGTCGACGAGGAAGGACTCCGCGAACGCGCGGTAGAGCTCGGGGTGGCCACCGTCGTAGCCCAGCGCCCAGACACCGGCCCCGCGCAGGCCGTAGTCATTGACCATGCCGAGGCGGGCCTTGAGCGATCCGTAGTCGTCGTAGTAGACCTGCCGCCAGTTGGTGACGCAGCCGTAGGTGGCGGTGCAGTTCTCGCGCCGGTAGGCGACGTACGGGCTCTGCTCGATGGCGTCCCAGCGCCGGCCGTACCTGTCGACCAGGTCGGTGACGGTCTCGTAATTCACGGCGGTGCTGTAGCCGTGCTTGGCGCCCGGCAGGGTGGCACTGCGCGCGTCATTGGTCGCCGTGCTCCATGCGCGCCCGTACCAGGGCAGGCCCAGGATGAGCCGCGAGGCGGGCACGCGCGCCCTGTAGGCGCGGACGGTGTCGGCGAGGTCGTACTTCGGGCCCGACAGGGGGTCGATGGATCCGGCCGTGGCCGAGCCGCTGGTCCGGTAGTCGTAGCCCATCACGAAGATGGCGTCGGCCGCGCCCGCCCCGACGGAGGCCTCCAGCGGGTAGTTGCCGATGAACCCCGTGGTGTCGTAGGTCAGCTGGTAGCCGCCCTTGATCCGGTTCAGCTCGGTGCGCATCGTCCGCAGGAACGCCGTGAACTCGTCGGCGTAGCCCGAAGCCAGCGGCTCGAAGTCCAGGTTGATGCCGTCGGCGCCGCGGTCGCGGACGGCGGCGGCGGCCTGGCGGGCCAGGTTCAGGCGGGCGGTCGAGCTGCCGAGGATCGCCTTCTGGACGCTCGCCTGGCCCGAGGTCCAGGCGAAGACGGAGATCGTGAGGACGACGCGGGTACCGCGCTGGTGGGCGGCGTTGATCACGCCCGTCATCGACGAGCTCGTCCAGCCGCCCCAGCCGGTGGTGTTCGTCCCGTCCGCGTCCTTCTTCCGCAGGTTGCCCTTGCTGTTGGCGCCGACGGAGAAGTACGCAATGGTCGAGAGGACGTCGTAGTTGAGCTTGGTCGAGGCACCCGACAGCTCCCAGTACGGGAGGAATCCGAAGACCTGGCGGCGGAGCCCGGACGCTGCGGCGAGGTCGAAGGGCTCCTGCGCCGGATCCGCGAAGGCGGCGCCCTGTGCGGGGGCGGGCGATGGCTCGTCCGCGGGCGCGTCGATCGGGGCGTCCGAGGGTGCCGGGTTGGAGGCGGGGTCCGGGTCGGGGGTCGCGGCGGGGTCGGGGTCCGCCGGCGGGACGGTCCCGTCCTGTGGGGCCGGGTCGGCAGGCGGCACGGCACCAGAACCAGCACCGCGTGCGGGGTGGGTGATGTCCGTCCAGCGGGAGCCGTTGGGGCTCACGGCCATCTGGCGGCCGGAAGCGCGGCCCGCGGGCAGCACGGATGGCGCCCGGCCATCGATGGGCCAGCGGTCGGAGGCGCGAGGCGTGAAGCCAACCTCGACGAGGCCGCCCGGCTCGAACGCGATCCGGTCGCCCTCGTGGGCCATCGCCTGCTCGTAGACGATCGACGGCTCGGGGCCCTTCAGCTCGCCGACGGCCCGCGCGGGCTGCGGATCCGCGGCGACGACGGGGGACAGGGGGAGGAGGCCGGCCAGCAGCACGGCGGCGAACATCGCGGCGGTGACCTGGAGGACGCGGCGGTGCGCGACGGTTCCGGACATTTGCGTACCTCAAGAGCCTCCCCGCGGGATCCGCATGGCCGCGGCCCCGCGAGGCCTGCCGGGTGCTCCGGTCGGCGGAGCGGTCGAATGTCATCCGGCAGGAGAACAAACCTACGCCCCCTGTGCAACTCACGACCCTCGCTCGATGGTCCCACGCTGACCCGGTACGGTGGGGTACCGGCAGGTGCGGTTCGGTGCGGTGCGACTGCGGGCCCAGCGCCGCCGGTCAGTGCAGCGGCAGCGACAGGTACGAGGCCTGGGGCCTGCCCGCGTCGTCGGCTGCGGAGACCCGGAGCCGCATCGACCCCGTGTGACTGGACCTGAGCGTGATCGTGACGCGGTAGACGCGGGTGTCGATCTTCTTCATCGCGACGCTCCAGGACGCGATGCCGGGCTGGTAGACGCGCAGGCGCGGCGCCGCGTCGAGCGTCTCGGCGCTGGTCGCCGTGACCGTCAGCCGCTGGCCCCGTCGTGGGGTCACGTCCGAGACGGTGATGCGGAACGCGTCCGCCACGACCGGCAGCGTCTGCGTGGCGGCGAGCGTGCCGTTCGTGGCGCTCACGACGCTGCGGTACGTCCCACGCGGGGCCATCGCGCCAGCGTCATTGCGGCCGTTCCAGCGGAAGACCTGCGTGCCGGCGTCGAGGGCCTCCCCGGTGCGGATGGTCCGGACCACCTCGCCGGTCGCGTTCCGGACGGTCCAGGTGACCGTCGCCGGGGAGCCGAGGCGGAACGCCAGATTCGTCGTGCCGCTCAGGCTGTCGCCGTCCTGCGGGAAGAAGACCGCCCGCGAGGCGGCCATGAAGCCGAGCGAGCCGTAGACGTTGACCGTCCGCTCCTGGGCTTCGCTGCGGTTCCCCGCGCGGTCCCTCGCGACGAAGCGCAGAGAGTACGTCCCGTCCGCCGCGTACGCGCCGTCCTCGTCTCGGCCGTCCCAGGTGATCGAGCCGGTCGAGCCGCTCATCGGGGTGGTGACCTGGTCGATGGCCCGGTCGCCGGCGTCGCGGACCGTCGCGGTGACGCTGCCGGGCTCCGACGCGCCGACGGCGAACCGGACCGCGTCGGTCGTCCCGTCCCCGTTGGGGGTGAAGAGCAGCGGTTCGCCATCGGCGTCCGCGACCGAGACGTCCGGGCTCGCGGTGTCGGCGAGGAAGGTGCCGTCGGCCTCGAGCGGGCCGTTGCCCCAGCCGTCCGTGGCCTGGATGATCCAGCGGTAGGTGCCGTCGGGGACGGTGCCCGCGGCCGGAGCCCAGGTCACCCCGGCGGTGTCGCCGGACCCCTTGAGGCGGTGCTTCTCGTGCCCGTTCCCGTCGACGATCCGCATCGTCCACGCGGCCGGCTCGGACAGGCGGACGGAGAGGTCCATCGCGTCCTTGGAGTCGTCGCCGTTCGGGGAGAAGGCGCCGGTCCCGTCGTCGACCTCCCACACCCGCGGCGCCGCGCTGTCGCGCGGCGTGAGCGAGGAGCCCTTCATCCAGCCCTCGACCTCCGCGGTGTGGACCCGGTACACCGGCGAGCCGTCGACCCGCGAGGTGGTCGACTCCCTGCCGTCCACGCGGACCTTTGCGGCGGTGTTGAGCGTGGTGGCCGGCACGCCACCCGCGGCCGCGTCCTCGATGGACCCGTACACGGGGGCGCCATCGCCCTTGGGGCTGGCATTACCGGGGACGACCATGCTCGCCGGGTCCGCGGAGGTGTCCGCGAACAGGGCGCCGGTCACGTCCCTGGTCGTGAGCGTCATCTTCCCGGTGATGGACCGGTAGTAGGAGCCTGCGCGCTCGGGGTCCATCTGGAACGTGTAGCCGGGGTTGCGGACCGACGCATAGGTTGAGACGTTGTCGTTGAAGTCCGGCGCATTGCGCCAGTACTCGTCCATCGTCTGGCGGGTGTTGAACAGCGCGCTGATGTAGTACGGGCTGTGGCTGTGGCCGTTCGCGATGACGGCCCGGGCGCCGGCGCGGATGAATGCGGCCGCATAGTTGTCGACGCGCTGCCTCGCCCTGGAGACGGAGGACTCCGCGCCCGACTCGGGGTTGCCCGAGGCGTAGCAGAGATGGAACAGCAGGACCACTGCGTTGGGGGCCGGCCGCAGGTCGCGGATCCACGGCTCCCCGTAGTACTTGTTCTCGTAGTCCGTGAGCTTGCCGTCGCTGTTGAGGTCGGCGTTGAGCCCGAACCCGTCCTTGGTCGTGTAGTTGGGGTCGAAGGTGTAGGGGCTCGGCCAGCCGTTGCCATGGCCGAGATACACGATGATCGAGGCCCCGGCGACCGCGGCCTTGACCCTGGCGGCCGTCGCATTGGGACTGTAGACGCGGACGACGTTGGGCGTGTATTTGATCGCCTCGGCATAGACCTCGTCCGCGTTGGAGCGATAGCGCGCGGTGGTGCCGTGGGTGGCACCGACGATGATCGCGACCTTGACGCCGCCTGCCGCCCGGGCGACGGGGGCGGTGGCCGGGGCGGTGCTGCCCAGGCTCGCGAGGAGGATGGCGGCGAGGGCAACGAGGGCTTTGCGCAATGGAGGGGGCTCCGCTGGGGCGGGGCCGGACGCGAGTGCCCGACCGTGGATGAGTGCCCGTCCAGCGTCTGCGCGTGCGCGCCCAACCTCAATCGCGGGATGGTCACGGGTCGACGTGGCCCTTTCGACCCTGCCCGCGGGTGGTCATGGACGGTGCGGGCCGATGCGGTGCGGTCGACCCCGCGGAAGGGTCCCGGGTCAGGCCTTCGGGAGGGCGCGCAGCAGCGCCGGGACCGCGTGGGCGAAGGCCTCGCGCCAGTCGCGCATCGGCTCGCCCGACGGGAGCGGCGTTGGCTCCAGGACGGCCCAGGCCGGCGGGTTCGAAGCGCGCTGCCAGGTGGATCCCGGGACGTCGACGACCTCGATGTCGATGCGGGTCGCGCGCAGCACCTCACGGGCCCAGTCGGCGCGGGACGCACGGCCCCCGTTGACGAGGTGGTGGATGGCGGTCCGGGCGGGCGACTCGGCGATCGCGTCCTCCGCGACCAGCTCCACGATGGCCTCCGCCAGGTCCGGCGTGTAGGTTGGCACGCCGATCTCGTCGGCGACGGCCTGGAGCGGCGCGCCCGCCGCCTTCGCCCGGAGCGCCGCGCTCGCGATCTTGAACGGGAAGTCGTTGCCCGGAGGCCCGTACAGCCACGACGTCCGGACGATGCCGAGACGGCCGCGTGCGCCCTCCGCCTCGTACGCCGCGATCGCGAGCCGCTCCGCCTGCGCCTTCGCCGCGCCGTAGGCGTTGATCGGGTTTCGCGTGTCGCGGGGGGCGTAGCCACGGCCATCGGTCCGGGCGCCGTCGAAGACCTCGTTCGTCGAGATGAAGACGAGGTCGATCCCGCGCCGGGCGCAGGCGGCGGCGAGGATGCCGACGGCGGTGCCGTTGCGGCGCATGGCCAGCTCCGGGTCGCGAGCACAGCCGTCGACGTCCGTCCAGGCGGCCGTGTGGACCACGACCTCCGGCTGGTCCGCGTCGAGCAGGGCGCCGGCGGAGGCCTCGGTGAGCGTGTCCAGGTCGAACTCGGGCAGGTCCCAGCCGGTCGGGCCGCGGGTGCCCGTGAACGGCGCCTCCTCGAGCGCGGCCACGAGGGCGCTTCCGAGTCGGCCGTTCACCCCGACGACGGCGACCCGCATCGGCTCAGCCGGCCTCGTCCACCGCTCGGCCGGCCGCGAGGCGGTCGCCGTACTGGCGTGCGTAGTAGCTGTCCCAGTCCCCGCTCCGGGCGCTCGCGACCCACGCGGGGTTGGCGCGGTACCAGGCGACGGTTTCAGGGAGGCCCTCGTCGAACGTGTGCGACGGCCGCCAGCCCAGCGCGGCCAGCTTCGAGCCGTCCATCGCGTAGCGGCGGTCGTGGCCCGGGCGGTCCGGCACCGTGCGGACGAGGCTCCAGTCGCGGCCCGTGGCGGCGAGGAGCTTCGCGATGACCTCGCGGTTCGGCAGGAGGCGGTCGCCGGCGACGTTGTAGGCCTCGCCGGGCTCGCCGTTGCGCAGCACGAAGTCGATGCCCGCGGCGTGGTCCGCGACATGCAGCCAGTCGCGGACCTGCATGCCGTCGCCGTACATCGGGAGCGGCTCGCCCGCCAGGGCATTCGTCGTGAACAGCGGGATCAGCTTCTCGGGGTGCTGGTGCGGGCCGTACGTGTTCGAGCCACGGGTCATGACGGCGTCGAGGCCGTACGTGATGCGGTAGGCACCGACGAGGAGCTCGCTCGAGGCCTTTGCGGCCGCGTACGGGCTGCGCGGGGCGAGCTGGTCCGTCTCGACGCTGTGACCGGCCGGGATGTCGCCGTAGACCTCGTCCGTGCTGACCTGGAGGAAGCGGATCGACCGTCCCGCGGCCGCCTCGGCGCGGACCGCCTCGAGGAGCACGTGGACGCCGATGACGCCGGTGCGCAGGAAGGCCTCGGGGTCCAGGATCGAACGGTCGACGTGCGTCTCGGCGGCGACGTTCACGACGGCGTCGACCTGCTCCACCAGCGGCCCGACGATCGCCGGGTCCGCGATGTCCCCGACAACGAAGACGAACCGGGCAGCCTGCTCCGGGTCCTTCTCGATGGCGGCGAGGTTCGCGCGGTTGCCCGCGTAGGTGAGCTTGTCCAGGACCGTGACCCGGGTCCCGTCGCGGCGGGCCATCACCTGCCGGACCAGCTCCGAGCCGATGAACCCGGCGCCGCCCGTGATCAGCAGGCGGGCGCCCGGCGGGACGCGGTCCGTCATGCGGGGTCGCGCGGGCGCTCGACTGGCGCCGCGAGGCGGCCCGCCGCGTCGTCCGCCTCCGCCAGCTCGGCCGCGCGCAGGAGGCTGGGCACGGTGCCCGCATCGGCCCAGTGGCCCTCGTAGACCGGGGCGAACAGGCGGCCGTCGGGAATGTAGTGGTTGAGGACGTCCGTGATCTCGAACTCGCCGCGGCCCGACGGGGCGAGGCCCTCGATGACGTCGAACGCGTCCGGGCGCAGGAAGTAGACGCCGATGGGGATCAGGTCGCTCTTGGGCTGCTCGGGCTTCTCCTCGAAGCCCACGACCCGGCCTTCCGCGTCGAACTCGGCGACGCCGAACCGCTCCGGGTCCGGGACGCGGTACAGCATGGTGCCGGCGCCGTATGCGCCCGTCTCGAACTCGGCCGCCAGGTCCGCCAGCGGCTCGCCCCGGAGGATGTTGTCGCCGAGAACCACGCAGAACGCGTCATCGCCGATGAAGTCCCTGGCCAGGCCGATCGCGTGGGCGATCCCGAGGGCGCCCCGCTGGTAGCGGTACGTCAGGTCGAGCCCGAAGTGCCGGCCATCGCCCAGCAGCTCCACGATGTCGCCGACGCTCTTGCCGCCGACGATCACCATGACCTCGCGGATCCCCATGCCGGCGAGCGTGTCGAGCGGGTAGTAGACCATCGGCCGGTCGTAGATCGGCAGCAGGTGCTTGTTGGTCACGATGGTCAGCGGGAACAACCGCGTCGCGGTCCCCCCGGCCAGCACGAGTCCCTTCATTGGCGAGAGCGTATCAGGGCAGCGGTCGACGTTGGGAGTTGCCGCAGTCTCGGGACCCCGGGCGCAGTCTCGGGACCCCGGGCGCCTCCGTCCGGTGCGGGACGCGCCGCAACTGGCGCTCGAGGGTCGCCTCGAGACGCTGCTCGGGCCGGGTCTGCGTCTCCCGAGGGAGGTCGCCCTGCCGATCCCCGGCGACCTGCGGGCGTTGCGGGTGCTGCGCGAGCACCGCGAGGCCTTCCGGGCGCTCCTCCCGCTGGACGGCACCTCCATCGCCCGTTCGCTGCGAGCCGGGAGCCTCCCGCGGCGAGTGGGGTCATCGTGCTCTGAATGGGGCGGTGACACCCTCCCAGATCGACTCGAACGCACCGATGAACGTCATCTCGTCGAACAGCCTGGCCACGTGGAGCGCCCACTCCTGGACGAGCTTCACGCCGAGCAGCGCGGCCAGGGCGACCGCAGACCGGGCCGGGGTCCAGGCGAACGCCGGTCGGTGGCGCATCGTGAACGCGACGGCCAGGAACCAGAGCTCGAACAGGTTCGGGAAGAGGATCAGCGCCTCGCGCGGTGCCCAGCCAGCCTCGAACGCCATGAACCCGACGAGCCGGAACAACCACAGCGCGCCCGCGACGAGGCGCGGTCCGGGGGCGAAGTCACGCAGCGCCACGACGAGGAACGCCGCGAGATAGACCTGGTCGGCCCACTTGTCGAACGCCTGGTAGCCATCGAAGCCGGGGCCACCCGCCGTACGCGACGAACAGGTTGAACAGCAGCAGGTCGCAGAGGTCGCAGACGACGGCGGCGATGCCACCCCAGAACGGCCAGCGCAGCACGAGCAGCGACCCGGCGATCCGGTACAGCGCCACGAGCACGATGACGGGGTCCACCCCCGGATGGTCAGGGCCCACGCCGGATCTGCCAAGGGCCCGTGTGGTCGGTCGACAGGCCTTGGTCGGGCGGACGGCCGTCCGCGGGTTCCAATGCTACGATTCCGCTCCCGTCCGAGCGCGACGGCGCCGGGCCCAGGTGGGCGATGCCCGGCCGTGGGAGGTATCGATGGCACAGGACTCCGGGCCGGCGTCGGTCCCGCGACGAGTCCGCCGGGTCCTGGGGCAGGCCGCCTGGCGGGTCTCGGTGGCCGTGCGGCGCGGCCCGCGGCTCCCCGAGTGGACTGGCCCGGCCACGACCCTGCCACCGATCCTCGTCGCCGGGACCGGGCGCAGCGGGACGACCGTCACGGCGCGCCTCCTCGGGCTCCACTCGACGTACTACCTGATCCCCTTCGAGGTGAAGTTCCTCGCCGACTCGGGCGGGCTCATCGACGTCATCGCGGGCCGGACAACGGTGAGCGCCTTCGAGAGGAAGCTGGTGGGCCCATGGTTCCAGCGCACCGAGGGCCGGGGCCTGCACCAGATCACCGATCGGGACACGATCCGGGCCGCGGTCCGGGAGCTCTACAAGGACATGGGAAAGGACAGGATCCTGGCTGCGCGGCGGTTCACGCACCGCCTGCTCGATCCGCCGGCCATCGCGGCCGGGGCGGACGGCTGGATCGAGAACACGCCCAACACGATCCGCGAAGCGCCGACCATCAGGCTGATCCTGCCCGAGGCGCGGTTCGTCCACATGGTGCGCGACGGACGTGATGTGGCCTGCTCGCTGACGCGCCGCGCGTGGGGCCCGGACGATGCCGATGAAGGCCTGCGCTGGTGGGCGCTGCACCTGGAGCGTTCGTTCCACCAGGCGGCGGCCGCCCCTGCGGGGATCGTGCACGAAGTGCGCATGGAGGCCCTGGTGCGGTACGACCGCGCAGCGTCGTACCAGGCCATGCTCGCGTTCCTCGGCCTCGGCGACGAGCCGGCGATCCGGGACTACTTCGACGCGAAGGTGGATGGCGGCCACGCCCATATCGCACGCTGGCGCAGGGACGTCCCGGCGGAAGCGCAGGAAGGGTTCCTCGCCACATACCGCGCCGCGTCAGCCCTGCTCGTGGAGCGCTGGGGCTACGACGCGGACCTCACGGACCGCGAGTAGGAGCGCGCTGGGGTCAGGGCGCCGGGGTGGCCTTCAGCGAGGGAGCCGGCGTGAAGCACTCCACCTCGCCCTCGGGCACGGTCCCCTCCTCGCCGCACGGGACCGCCTGCTCGTCGACCGGCGGCAGCCCCCCGTCGTAGTCCGTGATGACCAGCGCCAGCTCGAACGAGTCCAGGCTCGCGGCCGGCGCGAGGAACGCGGTCTGCACGACGTCGTTCGCGTCGCGCTCCACGTCCACCACGGAGCCCACGATCAGCCCCGCCGGGTACGGCGAGCGGATCCCGCCGCCCAGCTCGAGACCGGCCGTGAAGACCTCCTCGTCGATGCCGATCTCAACCGCCGAATCGATGTTGCGCATGACCAGCACGCCACCGGCCTGCCCCACGATGTCCCCGGTCGCGCCGGAGTCGAGCAGCTTGCCGACGACGGTCGAGGTGCTGTCGCTGATCAGCGTGACCTTCGCGAAGGTCGTCCCGACGTCGGTCACCTTCCCGACGAGTGCGCCGCCCTGGACCACGACGGCGTCACCCAGCTCGATCCTGTCGTCCGTGCCCTTGTCGATCGTCACGACCCGGCGCGTCTCGAGCATCTCCCGGCCGATCACCCGCACGGCGACGGTCTCGTGGTCGAACCCGCCCTGCAGCTGGAGCAGCGCGGCCATGTCGTCGTTCTCCACCTTGAGGGCCCGCAGCCTGGCGTTCTCGTTTGCGAGACGCTCGTTCGTGTCGCGCAGCGCGGCGTTGTCACCGCGGAGCTGGTCGATCTCGGTGATGGCCGTCGCGACGCCGGCGATCCCGTCCGCCACGGACGCGATCGCGCCCTGGAACGGGCGCAGCGCGAACGACAGGCCGCGCTGGACCTCCTGGATATACGGGTTCCCGGAGAACGCCATCAGCAGAAGCGTGATCGCGATGAGGATGGTGAAGGCGATGCCGCGCCGGCGGGTCTGGCGGTTCGCGAGGATCGTGGTCATGGCGCAGGCTCCGGGACCGCGTCCCGATCAGGCAGGGACACGCAGGACGGTCAGCGCGGGGGGCGGCTGTAGGTATCGGCGACCAGCACCCGCTGCATGTTCGAGTTCGCCAGCTCCTGGAGCACGACGCCTGTGCCGCGGGCGACGCAGGTCAGCGGGTCGTCGGCGATGTGCACCGGCATCTGGGTGGCCTCGGCAACGCGCCGGTCCAAACCCGCGAGCAGCGCGCCGCCACCGGCGAGCACGATGCCCTGGTCCATGATGTCCGCCACGAGCTCCGGCGGCGTCTCCTCGATCGTGTCCTTGATGGTGTCCACGATCTGCGCGACCGAGATCTCGATGGCTTCCCGGATCTGGTCGGCCCCGACCTCGACCGAGCGGGGCAGGCCCGTCAGCAGGTCGCGCCCGCGAAGCGTCACGCGCTGGGCGTCCCACTCGCCGGGGTACGCCGAGCCGATGGCGATCTTGATGTCCTCGGCCGTGCGCTCGCCGAGGAACAGGTTGTACTCGCGCCGGGCGTAGGCAACGATGTCCATGTCCATCTCGTCGCCGCCGATGCGGATCGACCGGCTGACGACGATGCCGCCGAGCGACAGGACGGCGACCTCGGTGGTCCCGCCGCCGATGTCCACGATGAGCGAGCCGGACGGCTCCGAGACGGGCAGTCCGGCACCGATCGCGGCGGCCATGGGCTCCTCGATCAGGCGAGCCCAGCGGGCGCCGGCGTTGAGGGCCGCGTCACGGACGGCACGCTTCTCCACCTCGGTGACGCCGGACGGGACGCCGAGCAGCATCCGGGGCCGCGGGATGAGACCCACCCGGTCGTGCACCTTGTTCACGAAGTACTTGATCATCTGCTCGGTGACGTCGAAGTCGCTGATGACGCCGTCACGCAGCGGACGCACCGCGATGATCGAGGCGGGCGTGCGGCCCACCATGCGCTTGGCCTCGGCGCCGATCGCCAGGACGCGCTTGGTCTTGGCGTCGATCGCAACGACCGACGGCTCGCTGATGACGATCCCGCGATCGCGCACGTGCACGAGCGTGTTCGCGGTGCCGAGATCGATCCCGATATCGCGTGAGAAGAGGCCGAGGAGTCGGTCGAACATGAGGACGAGGTGTTCCTTGCGGTGTCGTGCGGAGCCGCCGGTCGGCCCTGGGAGAACGCGGCGGGTGGGCCGCGGGAAGTGCGGGGTCGCGGCGCGCGCGAGAGATCAGCCGCGCGGGCGAGGGCAGTATACCGGCCTCGGGCGTTGGCCCTGCCGCAGCGGTCAGGGCGTGCCCCTCCAGCCAGCCCATGCGGTCGCCGGCCATCCTCTCGCCCCGACGGTGAGACAGTCGGGGACGTTGAACCCCGGGCGCGGCACGTCCCCGAGGAGCACGACGGTCCCGGCCCGCTCGTCGAGCATCGTGAGCA
This sequence comes from Chloroflexota bacterium, assembly GCA_031404615.1. Lineage (GTDB taxonomy): Bacteria > Chloroflexota > Limnocylindria > Limnocylindrales > CSP1-4 > CAIXZV01. The sequence continues at coordinate 4,773 of JANNHX010000689.1, read as the reverse complement.
TCCGGGACGCTGGAAGGACTGGCGGCCGTGGAAGGCGCGTGCGGTGCGCGGCCACGAGCGTCAGCCGCCCACCAACCCCGCCAGCACCAGGGCCCCGAGCCCCAGGAGTGCCGTCCCCGCCAGGGCATCGACCACCCGGACCAGCCCCGGCGTGACCCGCGCGCCGGCACGACCGGCGAGAGCAGCCAGCACGACCGCCCGCGCGAGCCCCAGGACCAGCCCGACGGCGATGACCAGCGGATCCATCGCGGCGTGGCCCTACTTCCAGATCTGCTCCTCGCCGTGCTCCCCAACGAGCAGGCGGCCCTCCGCAAAGCGCGTCGGACCGAACGGCGAGAGGTCCACGGTCGTCGACGCGCCGTCCAGGATCAGCTCCGACATGCCGAGGCCCACGGCGGGCGCGGTCTTGAAGCCCGTCCCGCTGTGCCCGCAGTCCAGGTAGAACCCGTCGGGGCCCATCGCGCCGAGCATTGGGCGCTGGTCCGGGGTCAGGCCGTCCTGGCCGCTGTGCGAGGTGCGGAAGGTGCCCTCGATCAGGTCCGGCACGCGGCGGATGATCCGCTCGGCGGCGCGGTCGCGGAAGTCGGCCCTCGCCTCGGTCGTGTCGCGGTCCGCGGAACCGCCGATCTGGTTGTCGTCCTCGAGGCCGATGAGCACCATGTCCGACCCTTCGGGCCGGAAGTACATCCCGTTGGCGTTGTCGATGACGACGGGGATCGGCCGGGCGACCGACGCCGGCACCCCGAGGTACCCGGTGTCGTGCCGCCACACCTGGATCGGGATATCGAGGTCGACGAGGCCCGCGACGCGACCCGCCCAGGCGCCGGCGGCGTTGACGATCACCGGTGCGTCCACGGAGCCACGGTTGGTGTCGACCCCGACCACGCGCCCGCCCGCCGTCCGGATCGCGGACACCTCCGCCCCGGGCACGAGCCGGGCGCCTTTCTGCTTGGCGGCGGCGAGGAACCCGGCCGCGGTCATGAACGGGTCGGCGTAACCCGACGCCGGCTCGTACGCCGCGACCTCGTCGGCGACGCCGAGGGCCGGGAACAGCGAGCGGATGCCCTCGGCGCCGATGACCTGGCTGTCCACGCCCATCGCCCGGTGGGACGCGGAGTTGGCGCGGACGCGTTCGAGGCGCTCCGCCGGCTCGATCCAGACGAACCCCGTCCGCGTGAAGCCGCACTCGCCGCCGACCCGGTGCTCCCAGTCGGCAAACCAGCCGTACGACTCCCAGGCGAGCCTCGCCTCCGCGAGCAGGTCGTAGTAGACGCGGACGAGACCGCTCGACCGGCCGGTGGCACCCGACGCCGCCGTCGCCTTCTCGAGCACGACCACGCTTGCGCCGCGCGAGGCGAGGTGGAACGCGAGGCTGGCGCCCTGGACGCCAGCGCCGATGACGATGACGTCGGCCGTGTCGGTCATGTGTGCTGGTCCCTCTCTCGTGCGGCGAGGGTCCAGTATCGGCTACCGGACCGTGGCCCGGGCCCGTGTCAGCGCCAGCCGAAGAGGGTCGCGGGCGTGCCCTCGGGCGGCCACAGGACGGTCGCCACAACGATCGCCCCAACGAGGGCGCCCAGGAGCGACATCGCAAGGTCCTGGATCGTGTTTGCGTACGTCAGGTTCATGCCGGACGACCCGCTCCGCTCCACCAGGAACTCCCCGATCTCCCAGGCGATGTCGATGATCGCCCCGAACCCGGCCACCAGGCCGAAGGCGATCCACCGCTCGTGGCTCAGCGGCGCCACCGCGAGCCCGAACGCAACCGCGAGGCAGAACCAGCCGGTGCTGTGCGGGATGGCGTCGAAGCCCTTGATGTCGAACAGGCCGAGGACATTGGCGACGGCATCCACGAGGAATGGGATCCCGAGCGCGACGTCGGCGAGGACCGGGTACGGCGACGGCCGCCCCGCGACGAGCCAGGTCACGGGGATCAGCAGCATCATCGCCGGGTACAGCACGGATCGGGCGCCCATCGCCTTGCCGGCGAAACGCGGCGAGTCCGCCCGGAACCGTGGGATGACTGCCAGGGCGACGACGCCCACCTTCACCGCCACCAGGACGACAAGCCCGAGGTCCATGCGTGAACGGTAGTCCCGCGCGGGGCGGACCGTGCGGCGGTGGCGCGTCAGTCCGCTTCGGACGCAGGTCCACCAGCAGGATGCGCATCGTCATCCGTCGCCGCGCACCTTGCACGCAGCCGGAGGTGCTCCTCGTCGCTCACCTCGAACCAGCGGGTCGGGTCCGGCAGCGCCTCAGGGTTCCGGACGCCACGTGGTAGCCCGGTGAAGTCGAACTCTCCGTTCTCGGCGTCGAGCTCCGAGTCGAGCTCAGGGGGGACTTCAGCGGGTCGGGGAGACGTACGCATGTCGCTCTCGCTTCGTGGCGAGCCGTGCGGAGATGATCCGGATCCGCTGCCCGCGGATTGCGTAGGTCACGGTGACGAGGCGGCCCGTCGCTGTCAAGCCGAGCAGTCGGTAGTGGTCTTCCGCCAGCCCGGAGTGCTCCACGTCGAAGGACTCGAGCGCCATCGGATCCCGGAACGCCGTTGCCGCGTCCGGAAACGTCGGCCTGTTCGGCTTCCGCTCGCTCGTCGACCGCTTCTCCGGATCCCACTCGAACCCAGGCGGAAGATCCGCGTCCACTCACGGCTCGGCGGCGGCCGCGAGCCGGCGGTCGCCCGGGCGGTCGAACGTCACGCCGCGGTCCCGGAGCGAGACCCACGCGTCGTGCCCGATCACCACGTGGTCCAGCACGTCGATGTCGAGCAGCCGCCCGGCAGCGATCGCCTCGGCGGTGAGATGCAGATCATCCGGGCTCGGGGTGGGGTCCCCCGACGGGTGGTTGTGCACCAGGACGACCCCGCTCGCGTCGAGCCGCACAGCGTCCCGGAACAGCTCCCCCACCCGCACCAGCGAGGCGCTGACATTCCCCGCGTAGACGTTCGAGACCCGCTGGACCACGTTCTTGGCGTTGAGGCTCAGGACCCGCAGCTCCTCGCGCTCCAGGCGGCCCATCTCCACGATGAGCCGGTCGGCGACGTCCCGCGGCGAGCGGATCGTCCAGCGCCCGACCGGCCAGTCCGCGAGCGACCGCCGCCCCAGCTCGAAGGCCGCCGCCAGGCGCGCCGCCTTCGCGCTGCCGATCCCCGGGATCCCCGCCAGCTCCGCGTCGCTCGCCCGGGCGAGGGCACTCACCCCCGCATGCCGCGCGAGGGCTTCCTCGGCCAGCTCGAGGGCGCTGTGGCCACCGGAGCCCGTGCCCCAGATCAGGGCGATGAGCTCCGCCGCCGAGAGCCCGCCGGGCCCGCGCAGGGCGAGCCGCTCGCGAGGCCGCTCGGCGGCGGGAAGGTCGCGCACGGAGCGTGACGCCCGGCGGTGTGCCGGGGCGTCCTCGACGAGGCCGTTGCCGATCGTCATGACCCACCTGCTGCTGGCCGGCGGGCCGCCGTGAACGCGCCATCAGGGAGAGGCGTCCCCAGGGCCCGGACGACGGAGCCCGCCGATTTCCCCGCCGTCCGGACCCGGGAACACAACGGAGACTACGGGGCGCCCCTTACCGGCCACTCACGCCGGGCTTGTCCCCGACTTAGCCCGGATCCACCGGTCGACCAGGTCCGCGAGCCGTCAGCCGGCGGCGCCGGATGCGGCGACGAGCAGCAGGACCTGGGCCGCGTTGAACGCCGCGTGGAGCCCGATCGCCGCGTACAGCGACCGCCGCCCCAGGAACAGCCAGCCGAGCGCGACCGACACCGGCAGCAGCGCGAGGAACGAGTACAGCGCCCGCTGCGCGCCCTCGGCGAAGGTGGCGTCGACGAGCGTCACGACGTGGGCCAGGGCGAAGAACAGCGCCCCCCGCACGATCGCTGACCGCGCGCCCGACGAGCGCGCCCAGGCCGTCGTCGCGAAGCCGCGGAAGAAGACCTCCTCGCCAATGGGCGCGAGGATCGCCGCCGACAGCAGGTTGAAGAGGAGGCCGGCGACGTCGGTCGCCTCGGGCAGCACCGACGGCGGGGGCGCCAGGAACCGGCTGAGGATGAGCCCGAGCGCGATCGTCACGACGAGGACCGGCACCGCCAACACCGCGCCGATGAGGAGGTCGGCGACCTGCGCCGCACCCGGCCGCACGACGCCCATGTCCCGCCAGGAGAGCGACCCCGGGCCCACGACGAGGAGCCGGATCACGCCCAGGTAGAGCGCGGTCGTGATGAGCAGGTTGACCGTCGTGGCGATGGGCGAGCGGGCGTCGAGGCCCATCGCCGCGAGGGGCGCCAGGACCGCGATCAGCGCAACGAACGTGAGGCAGATGACGACGAGGAACGCCAGCACCGGCGCCGGACCGCGGTAGGCGAGCTCCGTGCGCCGGCCGCGCTCGACGGCCTGCGACCCCGCGGCCGCGATCAGCCCGATACCGAGGAGCGCCGTCCCGACGAGGAACAGCCAGCCGGACGCGCCGGACGCCGTCGATGCGAAGGAGATGAGCAGGATCCCGCCGGCGAGGAGGCTCGCGATCCAGCCGACGAGGTAGAGGGCCGGGACCGCGCGTCCGTCGAGGCTGAAGATGCCGGGCCGCGCCGGGGGTGCCTCGGAACCGGGCTCGGCCGCGTCGTCGAGGGGCGTCAGCGGGCCGCCGTCCGATCCTTGGGTCAAGGCTCCGAGACGGGACCCGACGCACTGCGCCCACCGGACGCGGGTCGGGCCGCGGGCCTCGCTGAGCCGCCACGGGGCCCGGACCGGGTGGAGCGGGAGCCCGGCGCATCGAGCCGGTCGAGGT
>JANNHX010000688.1:0-3622 GCA_031404615.1 Chloroflexota bacterium | reverse complement strand
CCTCAGCCGCCGGTTCTTCACCGAGATCACCGTCCTGATCGGCCCCGAGCGCGACATCCCCGCGCCGGACGTGAACACGACGCCCCAGATCATGGCCTGGTTCATGGACACGTACAGCATGCACGTGGGCTACACGGTCCCGGGCGTGGTGACGGGCAAGCCGATCAGCCTGGGCGGCTCCGAGGGCCGAAATGAGGCGACGGCGCGCGGCTGCGTCTTCACCATCGTCGAGGCCGCAGCCCACCTGGGCATGGACCTCAGGGCCTGCACCGTGGCGGTGCAGGGCTTCGGCAACGCGGGCAACATCGCGGCCCGCCTGATGGCCGACGAGGGGTCCACCATCGTCGCCGTCTCCGACTCCATGGGCGGGATCCGCAACATGGCCGGGCTCGACCCGGTCAAGGTCCTCAACTGGAAGAAGGAGCACGGGACGGTCCAGGGCTTCCCGGGCGCCGAGGACATCAGCAACGCCGAGGTCCTCGAGACCGAGTGCGACATCCTGATCCCCGCGGCCCTCGAGAACCAGATCACGGCCCGCAACGCCGGCAGCATCAAGGCCAAGTCGTCGCCGAGGCCGCCAACGGCCCAACGACCCCCGAGGCCGACGAGATCCTCTACAACAACGGCGTGTTCCTGATCCCGGACATCCTGTGCAATGCCGGTGGCGTGACCGTCAGCTACTTCGAGTGGGTCCAGGACCTCAACCGTGACCACTGGACCGAGACCGAGGTCAACGCGAAGCTCAAGACCATCATGGTCCAGGCGTTCCACGAGGTCCTCGCCCAGTCCCAGAAGAACGGCGTGAACATGCGCACGGGCGCCTACCTCAACGCCGTCCAGCGCGTGGCAGACGCCACCGCCATGCGCGGCCTCTATCCGTGATCCGTCGCGGCGGGTGACCGCCGCCGGCGCGTCAGAACGCTCGAAACGGCCCGGTTCACCCGGGCCGCTTCGATTCCCCCGACCAGGAGATCCCGCAGGTAGCGCAACGGGCGATCGACGGAACGCACCGCCCGCCCTGTTACCATCGCCAAATGCTCGACCACGAGGAGAAGTTCCTTTTCAAGGAGGAGACCCTCCACCTCGCCACCGCCCTCAACGACCCCGGCAGCCTCGACAATGTCGAGGATCTCCTGACCGACGTCATCACCAGCCCGCGGTTCGATTCCGAGGTGTTCACGCTGGAGCGCAGCCTCCAGGTGATGCTCGGGGCCCGCGCCGGCACCACGCTGGTCGGCCTCGTGACCGTCGCACCCGAGGTGTTCGAGGATGTGGCGGAGGTACGGATCCCGCCGGAGGTCTACGAGCGGCTCGTCGCGTGGCGCGCCCGCTTCGGCCTCGCAATCGACAACGCCCTGAACTTCCTCAACAACCCGGACGGCATCCAGGGCCACAATTTCTCCACGCAGGTCGCCCACGTCGAGGAGCGCCGCGTGCTCCAGGGCCGCCTCACGATGGTCCGCTACAACAACGAGCCGCAGTTCTTCGTGGCGGACGCCGCGGTGTTCATGGGCCTCGTCACGGACGTCATGGAGCGCCTCGGCCCGTATCTCGAGCCCGACAGCGTGGACGAGGAGTCGCTCACGCGGCTGCGCGAGGCCGTCCAGCTCATCGAGCGCAAGACCGCCCCCCGCGGCTGACCGCGCCACCGCCGTGCGCCAGCTGTTCCTCGCCGCCACCGGCCAGAACCGCGGCAAGACGACGGCCGCCCTGGGGCTGCTCGACGGCTTCCGCCGGCGTGGGTATCGGACCGGGTTCTCCAAGCCCGTTGGCCAGCGGACGCTCATGATCGACGGCGAGCCGTGCGATGAGGACGCGGACCTCATGCGCCGGGTCTTCGACATGCAGGACCCGTTCACGGCGATGAGCCCGGTCCACATTCCGCGCGGCCTCACGAAGCGCTACCTCTCCGGCGAGGCCATCGAGGATATGGAGACGCCGATCCTCGATGCCCAGCGCTACTTCGCCGGGCACGACATCTGGCTGATCGAAGGGACCGGCCACGCGGGCGTGGGCGCTGTGGTGGGGCTCTCGAACGCGCGGGTCGCCTCGATGCTCCGGGCGCCGGCGGTCATCATCAGCGAGGGCGGCGTCGGCCGGCCGATCGACGAGATCGTCCTCAACAAGGCGCATTTCGAGTCGCACGGGGTGCCTGTCGCGGGCGCCATCGTCAACAAGATCCGGATCGACGAGGCGCCGGGGATCGAGCGGATGCTGGAGCGCGGCCTGGCCCTCCACGGGATCCCGCTCCTCGGCGTGCTGCCCTACAAGCCGATTCTGTCCAGCCCGACGCTCGGGATGATCCTCAAGGGTGTGCACGGGGAGCTGATCTGCCCGGGCCCGAACCTCGACGCGGTCATCGACAACGTGGCGATCGGGGCCATGGAGCCGCACCACATGCTGCTCCACGTCGGGCCTCGGACGCTGGTCATCGTCCCGGGCGACCGCGAGGACGCGATCCTCACGCTCGCCGCCGCACACATCGCGGACCGCCCATCCACGCCGCAGGTCGTGTCGCACCTCGAGAGCCTCGTGGACGAGACGCCCGGGGCGATCGACGCCGGCCCCGAGGGCAAGGCGCTGGGCATCGTCCTCACCGGCGGGTATACGCCGCGACCCGAGGTCCTCGATGCGGTGCGCCACGCGGCCATGTTCGCGGCCATCGTCCCCGAGGACACCTACACCGTCGCGTCCGAGGTCCACGACCTCCTCGTGAAGACGCACCCCGAGGACACCGGCAAGATCGAGCTCATCAAGGACCTGGTCTGGGAGCACCTGCACATGGACCGGTTCCTCGAGGTCGCCGCCGAGGCGAAGTTCGACTGACGACACCGCATCGCCTCTGGCGTCGGCCCGATGTCAGAGGGAAGTGGCCTCGTCGATGGTTGCGAAGACGATCTGCTCCTCGCGGTCGCGTGTCTCCGCGACCACGCGACCCGACGGGTCCACGACGAAGCTCGGCCCCACGAAGTCGAGACACGGATGGGGGCGGCCCGCCTGGTTCACGAAGAGCGCCCAGAACCGTCCCTCCCGGGCAAGGCCGGGGATCGCCGGGTAGAACTCGTCGCGCATCTGGTCGTGCGTCTTCCAGCGCATCCCACCGGTGCGCCGGAGCCGGGCGCCGATCTCCTCCATCGAGTCGTACTCGATCACCGTGCCGTCCTCGTCGAGGGCGTCGGCGTCCCAGGCGTGGGGCATGAGGACGATCTCGGCGCCGGCACGTGAGTAGTGGCGCAGCAGCTCCGGGTGCCGGTTGTCCCAGCAGATGGAGACGGCCATCGAGCGGCCGAGCGCGCGGAAGACGGGCCGGGCAGTGTCCCCCCGCCAGAACGGCGCCTCGAGCTTCGGGATGTGGTTCTTGCGATAGACCCCCGCGAGACTGCCGTCCGGCTCCACCACGACGTAGGTGTTGAACGGCAGGCCGTCCGCCCTCTCGGTGAAGCCGAAACCGATGGCCAGTCCCAGCCTGCGGGCAAGTCGGTCAGGCTGAGGCGGAAGGCTTCACGCAGCAGGCGGCGCAGGCGATGCCTGACGACCGAGTTGCCGTGCTTGCGCGAGATGCTGAAACCGACCCGCGACCAGGGGAGGTCGTTGCGGGCCATGTAGATCAGCACGTTCGCGT
>JANNHX010000687.1:0-3523 GCA_031404615.1 Chloroflexota bacterium | reverse complement strand
CGCCATCGGGGAGCTTGCCGATCAGCTCCACCATGCGCGCGACGGTCCTGGCGGCCTGGACGGCCTCGGACGGGTCGTAGATACCGCAGGGGATGTCGCAATGGGCGTGCGCGACCGTGGTCGGGCGCAGCCAGGTGGTGAAACGAGTCATGAGATCCACAATTCGAGCGTTCCTGGTCGGTGGCCGGTCGCGGGGCGCTGATCAGCGCCGCTCGCGCGGCATGAGGCACTAGACCAGGGCGGCCGGCGGTGCGGGCGTGTATTCGATGGGATGCTCGCGCCGGTCATGCTCAGCGGTCTTGGCGATCATCGCAAGCGTCGCGTCGACCGTCATGTCGTTGCCCGCCGCCGCGCGCTTGATGTTCTCGTAGGTGATGTTGATCTCGGGCTTGCCCATGTCGTCATGCGCTCGCATGCAGCCACAGTTAAGGCACATCGCTGGCAACTCCTGCTCGTTCGGCCACCAAAGAGGAGACCGAAGTGTCTCAATGCCGCGCGGCTGTGTCATGAAGGTTTGTCATCCGCGCCGGCAAGTGCGCCGTCTCCGGGCGGCTGGCCATCAGAGGTCTGCGACCACTTGTGCGAACAGGTCGCCCATGACGCGGGCCACCGTGGGAAACGCGTGGATGGTGTCCGCCAGCACGTCCAGCGTCGTGCTGGTCCGGATGGCCAACACCGCCTCGTGGATCGCCTCGGTGGCGGCGGGGCCGGCGATGAACGCGCCAAGGAGGGTCCGCGTCCCGCGGTCCACCACGATGGTGACGTGCCCCGTTGCTTCGGTGACGGATCCCTTCGCGGTATCCGCGAGGGACACCGATGCCTCGAACGCATCGTGGCCGGCGGCGCGCGCCTCCTCGAGCTGGAGCCCGACACCGGCCACCTCCGGGTCCGTGTAGACGGCGCGTGGGATGGCGCGGTAGTCCGGGCGGACGTCGTCGCCCAGGGCGATCCGGACGGCCATCCGGCCCTGGTAGTCGGCGAGGTGCGTGTGCATCTCCGGGCCCGCCACGTCGCCCGCGACGAAGACCCCGTGCGCGATTCGCAGATCCGGCCCCACCGCAAGCTGGCCCGCCGCCATGGCGACGCCCAGGGTCTCGATGCCCAGCCCGGCCAGCGGCAACGTGCGGCCCACGGCGAGCAGGACAGCGTGGCCCTGGGCCATCGACCCATCGGCCAGGTCGATGACGTGTGCGCCGGAGGCTCCGGCGCCTGCGCGCACACGCGTCGCTCGGATCCCCGTCCGGATCTCGACGCCGTCGGCGCGCAGGGTCGCATCGAGCGCGGCCGAGTTGCGGGGATGGCCCCTGGGGTAGATCCGGGATCCGGATGCGACGAGCGTCGTCCGCACGCCGTTGCGCGCAAAGACCTGCGCCAGCTCCACGCCGGTTGCGCCGGCCCCCAGGATCACCAGGCTCTCGGGGAGCGCACGGGTCGTGGTCGCCTCGCGACTCGTCCAAGCGTCGATCGCGTCCAGCCCGTCGATGTGCGGGATGGTCGGCGCCGATCCCACCGCGATGATGATGAACGTCGCCTCCAGCGTTCGCGGGGGGCCGTCTGACGTCACCGTGACACGCCCCGGACCCGCAATTCGTCCGGTGCCGCGAACGAGCGTCGCGCCGGCCTTGCCGAGGTCCCGGACGTGGCCGGCGTCGCTCGGACGTCCCGCGCTATCACGCTCGATGACCTCGTCCCGCCACTTGGAGGCGGCCACCCAGCCGAAGTCGCCGCCGCGCGCGTGGATCGCGGCCGCATGGAGGAGCGCCTTGGACGGCATGCACGACCAGAACGGGCACTCGCCGCCCACCAGCGCGCGCTCGATCACGGCGACCGACGCGCCGCGCGCCCGCGCGAGGCTCGCCGCGGCCTCGCCGGCCGATCCGGCCCCGATGATCACGAAGTCAAATCGGTCATCCATGTCGTGACCCGTCTCCTGCTGGCCGGCCGCAAGCCCACGGTTTCCGCGGGTTGGCTGCCGCCATGAGTTGTCGAGGGTGGAGCAGTTCGAGAGTATCCGTCATGACAAGCGAGAGGAAGAACGGTTCCTCGTCACCGGCTCCGTCCGCGCCGACCTGGACGGCGACCTCTGGCCGGGCACTGGCCGCCTGACGCGGGTTCCGATGTTCGGGATGACGATCCGCGAGCTGGCAGGCAAAGGGTTCGCGACTCCCTTCGTCGACCGCGTCGCCGCGGGGGCCGACCTCGTTCCCGCGTCGAACACGCCAGATCTCCGTGGGTCCGTGGAACTGGCCCTCCGTGGTGGCTTTCCTGAGCCGGCGTTGCAGCTCGGCGACCTCGCCCGACGACACTGGCTGGACAGCTATGTCGACCACCTGCTCACCCGCGATGCCGAGCAGGTGGACGGCGGCCGGGACCCGGTGCGCCTGCGCCGGTACCTCGAGGCGTACGCGCTCAACACCGCGGGGATCGTCGAGGAGCAGACGCTGTTCGAGTCGGCCGGCGTGAACCGGAAGACCGCCCAGGCCTACGAGCGACTGCTCACGAACCTGCTTGTCGCCGAGGCGTTGCCCGCCTGGACGTCGAACCGCCTCAAGCGCCTCGTGCTCATGCCCAAGCGCCATGTCGTCGACCCGGCGATCGTGGGGGCCGTTCTCGGCCTCGATGCAAACCTCGTGCTCCGTCGCGGCGACCTTCTCGGTCGACTGCTCGACTCGTTCGTCGTCTCGCAGCTCCGGGCCGAGCTGGCGGTGTCGGCGGTCCGGCCGCGGCTGTACCACGTTCGACAGCAGCAGGGCAGGCTCGAGATCGACCTGCTCGCGGAGCTCGCCGGCGGCCGCCTGGTGGCGATGGAGGTCACGGCCGATGCCGCGCCGTCACCCGATGCTGCCCGCCACCTCGCCGTCCTCCGCGACCGCTACGACGACGAGTTCGTGGCCGGCATCGTCTTCCACACCGGCCCTCGGACCTACCGGCTCGGTGACCGCCTGGTCGCCGCGCCGATCTCGGTGCTCTGGGGCTGAAACGGGCTCGCTACCCGGCACCGCACCGGCCGCAGGTCGGGACAAAGAGCACCAAATCGAGCGAGCGGGTCGGTGTCTCGACAGCCGTCCAGCGAAACCGACATCGAGTAGATGAGCCTGTCCACGCGCCAAGCCTCCCCGAGCTTGCCGTCGTCGGATCTACGAAGCAGGTTCGACCTCGTTTCGGCTCCAGGAGGCGGTGTCGCCGGCCGGCGACGTTGTCCATCAAGCGGCCAGCGATTCTGTCCGCAGTTGCGGCCCCGACGGTCAGGCGAGGGATGATGCGCTGATGGACATCGACCCGCAGGACCCGGTGGTGAGCGACGAGGCGCGCGCCGAAATGCTCAAGGCGAGGGAGGCGCTCCTCGCGGAGGGGTGACTGCGACGGCGGCTGCGACGGCGGCTGCGACGGCGGCTGCGACGGCGGCTGCGACGGCGGCTGTAGCCGCGCTATGCAGGTGGGGATCGTTTCGGCGAGGCGCCCGCACGGACTGCCGCGGAAACCCGGGATTGTCCGTCATCCCGAGCGTGAAACCGCGCCGGAT
>JANNHX010000686.1:0-4380 GCA_031404615.1 Chloroflexota bacterium | reverse complement strand
GCTGGTGGGGCTGCCGCCGTCCGCAATCGCCGTGGGGGCGTTCCCGGACTGGCTCGTGGACGAGCCGGGGGCGCCCGCCCGGGCCGCCGCCGAGGTGGCGCTGCGGCGCGCGCTGCTGCCGGACCACCCGATCGCGTTTGTCGAGCCACCGCCCGGCGAGGCCGTGGCCGAGACATGGCACGCGCTGGTTGCCGCGATCCTGCCCGATGCCGGGGACGTGGAGGTGGTGCTCCGCCAGGCCGTTGCCGTGCCCGCGCGGGCCGTCGCTGCGACCCGTGCCGCCGCCGCGGTCGCGATGGGGCTCCGGGCCGGCCGATCCGCGCCGGTGCTCGAGGGCCCGGCGGCGGACCACGCGGACCGGGCGGTGGCCGCCGCGGCCGCGACGCTTGCGACGCTCGACGACGCCGGTTGGCGCGCGATCGTGGACCAGCCGCTCGCGTTCGGGCCACGTGGCCTGGGCGCCGAGGCGGTCGCGGAACGGACCGAGGCGTTCGACGCCCTCGCGGTCGAGGTCGGTGCGTCGGGCTGAGGCCGCCTCGGCCGGCTGAGGCCTCGCCGCACCGCGCCCCGCGCTACAGCCGGGTCAGCTCGTCCGGCTCGTCGTCGTCGACGAGGCGCTCGCAGGTGGGACAGTGCCAGGCCGCCTGGAGCGGCGTCCCGCACAGCTCGTGACGGAGCGGCTCGCCCGTCCCGCCACGGCTCGACCCCCAGCCGGCGAGCAGGTGCAGGGCGCCCGCCAGCTCGCGGCCGTCGACGGTCAGCGCGTACTCCATGCGCAGCGGACGCCGCGAGTAGGGCGTCGCGACGAGGATCCCGGCGCGCTCGAGGCGGCGGAGGCGGTCGGACAGGATGTTCGGCGCGATGCCCGGCACGGTCTCGCCCAGCTCGTTGAACCGGCGCGGGGCGGGAAGCAGCGCCTCGACGAGGAGCAGGCTCCAGCGGTCCCCGACGCGGTCCAGCGCCGCAGCGAGGCCGCCCTGTGGCGGCTGGGGATCGGACGGGCTCGGGGTCGACGGCATCGGCGACATGGTACTTGCGCACCGGCGATGGCGGTAGTAGATTGCAAATCGCTAGTTACTAGCGGGTGCACGGACATTCGAACGCCCGGCGCCCAACCCCAGCGAATCCTCGCGAACCTTGGAGTGAACCCGTCCCCATGTCAGTCCTCATCGAGCTCCAGCAGGCCGTCGCCGCCGTCGCGGTGTCCGTCGGCCCCTCCGTCGTCGGGATTGGCTCCCGGCTCCGCGGCTCCGGTGTCGTCACCGGTCCCGGCCGTGTCCTCACCAACGCCCACAACCTGCGCGGTCCGGAGGTGACCGTCCGGTTCGCCGACGGCCGCACCGCCCGCGGCGTCGCCAAGGGCGTCGACTGGGACGGCGACCTCGCCGTCGTCGAGGTCGACACCGCTGACGTCCCGGCCGTCTCATGGTCGGACGGGTCCGCCACCATCGGGTCCGCGGTCTTCGCGGCTGCGGCAACGCCGGCCGGCGGGGCGCGCGTCTCGTTCGGGTTCGTGTCGTCCGTCGAGCGGGCGTTCCGCGGCCCCGGCGGACGCCGGATCTCGGGCTCGCTCGAGCACACCGCGCCGCTGGCCCCGGGCTCGTCCGGCAGCCCGCTCCTCGATGCCGACGGCCGGCTCCTGGGCATCAACACCAACCGGGTGGGCGAGGGGTTCTACCTTGCCCTGCCGGCCGATGCCTCACTGCGCGCCCGCGTGGACGCGCTGGCCAGCGGCACCTCCCCGGAGCCGCCGCGCCTGGGGATCGCGGTGGCACCCGCGCACGTCGCCCGCCGGCTCCGCCGTTCCGTCGGCCTGCCCGAGCGTGAGGGGGTCCTCGTCCGTGGCGTCGAGGACGGGTCACCCGCCGGGGCGGCCGGCATCGCCGAGGGCGACCTGCTCGTCGCGGCCGCAGGCAAGCCCGTCGGGGACGTGGACGACCTCCACGAGATCCTGCGCGATGCCGGGTTCCCGCTCGAGGTCACGCTCGTGCGCGGCGCGGACGAGCGCACGGTGACGGTTTCGGCCATCGCGGAGGCCGGCGCGGCCGAGTAGGGATTCTGCTTCGCGGCCCGCATCGCGGCCCCGGTTCCCATGGTGGGTGCCGGGGCCGTTCCTTGGGGCTCGACACCGTGCGGCGGGCCGCGTATCGGACCCCGCCCGTATTCAGCAGGTGACTGAACACCGGCTTCTCTCCGCTGTCAGCCGCCCCGAGTCGGCAGACTGGGGCCCGGAACGCCCTGTGATGGCTCGGGGTTCATGCGCCACGTGAATTCGGGTTACGCCTGGCACGAGCGAGCCTGGCCGGAGCCAGGCGACCTTCGGCGGGTCTGCGGGGGGCCGTACGGACCGCTCGCAGCAGCGGCCCCGGTCGAGTAGCGTAGACGCCAATTCCCGGGCGGCCGGGCCCTGCTGCCGAGACCATCGCCGGCGGTCCGCACCCCGCCCCCAGCGTCTCGTCGCGCGCGCGAACGCGCCCGCGACCCCCCGAGGAGACCCATGTCCGGCAACGAGCTCCACACCATGGGCCAGCAGCACGGCCGTCGTTCCTGGGCGGAGCCCTGGAAGATCAAGATGGTCGAGCCGCTCAAGGTCACGACCCGCGAGCAGCGGCTGGCGGCGCTGGACGAGTCCGGCTGGAACACCTTCCTCATCAAGAGCGACGACGTCTACATCGACCTGCTCACGGACTCCGGCACGTCCGCGATGAGCGACCGCCAGTGGGCCGGGATGATGCTGGGCGACGAGGCCTACGCCGGGAGCCGGAACTTCTATCACCTGGAAGCGGCGATCCAGAAGTTCTACGGCTACAAGCACATCGTGCCCACGCACCAGGGCCGCGGCGCCGAGCACCTGATCAGCCAGGTGATGATCGAGAAGGGCGACCACATCCCCGGCAACATGTACTTCACGACCACCCGCGAGCACCAGGAGATGGCGGGCGGCACGTTCCACGACGTGATCATCGACGAGGCCCACGACCCGCAGGCCATCCTGCCGTTCAAGGGCAACATCGACATCGACAAGCTGAAAGGCCTCATCGCCGAGGTCGGCGCCGACAAGATCCCGTACGTGTCCCTCGCCGGCACCGTGAACATGGCCGGCGGCCAGCCGGTGTCGATGGCGAACGTGCGTGAGATCCGCGAGCTGTGCGAGCCCCTGGGCATCAAGGTCATGCTCGATGCGACCCGCATGGTCGAGAACGCGCTGTTCATCCAGGAGCGCGAGGAGGGCTACGCGGACAGGACCATCGCCGAGATCCTGCTCGAGTTCTGCTCGTACACGGACGGCGCGTGGATGTCCGCGAAGAAGGACAACCTCGTGAACATCGGCGGCTGGCTCGCGGTCAATGACTGGGACACCTTCGAGGAGCTGCGCAACCTCGTCGTGGTGTTCGAGGGGCTCCACACGTACGGCGGCCTCGCCGGGCGCGACATGGAGGCGCTCGCGATCGGCATTGAGGAGGCGGTCCAGGACGAGCACGTGCGGTCCCGCGTCGGGCAGGTGCGGTACCTCGGCGAGCTGCTCGAGGAGTGGGACATCCCCATCGTGCGGCCCATCGGCGGGCACGCGATCTTCCTCGACGCGAAGCGGTTCTACCCGCATCTCGCGCAGGACGTGTTCCCGGGCCAGACGCTCGCGGCCTACCTCTATCTCGACTCCGGCATCCGGTCGATGGAGCGCGGCATCGTCTCGGCCGGCCGCGACCCGAAGACCGGCGACCACAAGCGCCCGAAGCTGGAGCTGACCCGGCTCACGATCCCGCGCCGCGTCTACACCCAGGCCCACATGGACGTCGTCGCCGAGTCCGTGAAGGCCTGCTACGACGCCCGCGAGGAGGCCAAGGGGCTCGAGATGGTCTACGAGCCGAAGTACCTGCGCTTCTTCCAGGCGCGCTTCAAGCCGCTCTGATCACGCCCACGCTGGGACGCCGGAACCCGCAGCAGACCGTGTACGAGCATCGCGAGGAGCGCGCCGCCGCGGGCTGAGGCGCGAGCCGACCGGGCATCCGAGTGCCTCGAGCCAAGACGGGCCATTGGTCAGTTGACCGCGCACCGACCTCGGGGCGACGCTCCATGTCGCGAGGGTGCATCGGACGGGGTTGGGGCACATGGAGCGACATCGGATCGTCCGGGCGGGTGCCGGGCTCCTCGCGGCGGGTGCGTCCGCGGCCGGCTACGCAGCCGCGACGGGCGACGAGCTCATGGTCGGCGGCGACATCGCCGCCGTGGTCTTCGCGCTCGCCGGGCTGGCGGCCGTTGCCGTCACCATCGCGAACCTCATCCCCGGCGGGTCCGAGAACGGGCGCCCGATCGCTGCCACGGCGGGCGTGCTCCTGGCCGCCACCGCGATCGTGCTGGTTCCGTTCACGGCGGCCCGCT
>JANNHX010000685.1:0-3986 GCA_031404615.1 Chloroflexota bacterium | reverse complement strand
GTCGTTGGCGTCCTTGCCCGAGGCGGTCGGGTTGCCAGTGTGGCTGTCGAGCAGGACCCAGCCGGACGCGGAGCTCCCGGGGTCGATGGCGAGGATGCGCGTCATGCCCGGTTCCGCCGGCGCGCCGCGGCCGCCGACTTGCGGCGCTTCGCTCGGCTCTCGCGGTGGGCCCGGAGCGCGGCGGGGCGCTCGGCCTGCGGCAGCGGCTCGACGGCTCGGAGCTCCGCCCGGTTCAGAGGGGTCCAGGGGTCGGGGAGCGGGTCGCCGCGCAGGAACTCGCGGATCTCGCCGTTGTCGATGTTCATCCCTCGCCCAGCTCCTCTCGTGTCGCGTCTCGCAGCCGGCCGACGTAGCCGTCGCTGTCTGTGCCGTGTTCCCTGGCCAGCCGGCGCAGGACCGTGTCGGCGAGCGCCTGGCTGGCGGCGGCGATCAGGTCGAGGCCGATGGCGCGGGCCTCGGCCGGCCGGAGGTGGATCGTCCGCGCCGTCTCGCCGTTCGGGCTGACGGTGAGCTGGACGATCGGGCGGGACACGTCGGCCGCCTTCGATGAGTAGCCGGTGCCTGACGACACGTCGACATCGCCGCCGGAGTGCTTTACAGCCATGACGGCGTCTCCTGCTCATCGACTGGCGGCGTCGCGGGTGGCCGCATCGGCTCGGGCTCCGGCTCGAAGTCCTGCGCCTCCCGGATGGCCGCGGTGCGCCGGGCGCGGGCCGTGGCGAGGTCGGGATCGTTGGCGAAGAACTCGGCCCATGCCGGGGACTGGTAGGTGCCGTCGCGAGGGGTCGAGCGGACGTAGGTCGAGCCGTACGTGCCGCGCCACGTCGCCCGCTCCGACGAGATCAGCCGCGCCATCCACGCCGCGAACCCCACGGCGGATCGGAGCTCGGCCTCCGGGTAGTCGCACCAGCCGCAGGCCGCGGGGTGGATCCCCGGCAGGATGAGGGACACGCTGGCGAGGGTCAGCCGCGTCCGCCAGGTGAGGCACCGGGCCATCGCCTGCGCCGTGGCCACGTCGGTGTTGGCGAGCGCCGGACGACCCTGCCCCGGGCCCCACCACGGGTGCTCGGCGTACTCCGTGTCGACGTGGTCGGGCTCGCCCAGCTCCCCCACCAGGTCGACGTACGGCATGGAGTCGAGGCGGGCGTGGAGCAGCCTGCCGCCCTTGTCGATCAGGCGGAAGTCGAGGCCGGTCACCGTGCCGCTCCGGCCTGCCGGGCGGCGACCCGGGCAGCCTGCCGCTCCCCGATCTCACGGGCTGCCCGCTCCTGGTCGCTCTCCGCGGCCTTGCCGCCGGTGGGCAGCGGGTCGAGCCGGTTGCGGACGGCGGTCGCCAGCGCCTGTGTCGACGGGACGAACGCGAACTCCTCCCGCGCCGTGGCGATGGCGGCGGCGACCGTTGCCTCGGGGTGCCGGCGGCAGGCGTCGTCGATCAGGTTGGCGGCGTACTCGCCGGAGCCCAGCAGCGACACCCCCGTGGCGTCGGACCAGGCAGCGGCGACGGAGTCGGTGAGGTGGGGCAGCCCCTCGCGCGCGGGGGTCTCGGCTCGCCTCGGCTCGGCTCGGCTAGGCTCGGCTAGGCTACGGCCCGGCATTGTGCGTCCGTCTGGGTCCCGCATTGTGCGTCCGTCTGGGTCCCGCTTGGGACCCGGACGGGGTGCAACTGGTACCCGGCCGGGTGCATCGTTGTCATCGTCATCCAGCCCGCCCGGGTCCTGACCGAGCCGCTTCCGGGTTGCGGCCACGCGACGCCTTCCGCGCTCGGCGGCCAGCCCGTGGAAGGAGAACAGACCTCCCGGCAGGATCTCGATGACCCCAGCTGACACCAGCGCAGCCAGACTGGCCTTGCTCGCGGACGTGGGCAGATCGGCAGGCGCCGGCCACGCCATGTCGGCAGCCAGGAGCAGCCTGACCCACGTTGCCAGGTGGCGGTCGTTGGGGTAGATGCCGCACAGTCGGTCATCCGCTCGGATCGTCCAATAGACCCGGGAGTAGGGCGCGCGCTCGCTCATCAGGGCACCTTCCGTGCGTTTCGCCGCGCGCCGACGTCGCCGGCGACCGCGGCCTTCCAAGCCCGGGTGCGCGCGACGGCCACGGCGCGGCCCGCGGAGGCGAGCTCGCGGTCACGCGTGCGCCTGCCGCGATGGCGTTGGCCGGCCTCGATCGCGCGGCTCTTGGCCAGCCCGAGCTGGAGCAGGGCGTAGCGCTCGTCGCTCACGACGCAGCCTCGGCGATCCGCTCGAACCCGGGCACCGGGTGGAGCTCGCGGACGAACCGCCACCCCTGCCGCTCGAGCATCTTCCCGTGCACCTGGCAGGCATTCATCGGCGGCCGGGGCATCTCAATCCGTGGCTCCGGCCATGGCGGCACCATCAGCCAGCGCTCCGGCTGCTGGCAGCGCTGCCCCGTGGACCTGGACGTGGCCTCGCAGAACACGGCGCTCATGACGCATGCTCCGTCTGCAGGCCGGTCAGGCGGGGCGCATGGTCGGCCCCTCGCTCGACGTGCAGCCAGGCGAACCGTTCGGCCACCCAGCGGACACGTGCGCCACAGTCGAGGCAGATCGCCGGCAGGTCGTCGACCCGGAATGGGCGCATCGCGCGCTTCATGCCACCACCTCGCCGCGGGCCCGGGCGGAGCGCACGATCATCGCGAGCCCCCGAGGGCTTCATGCCAAGCTCGGCCGCGGCCGCCCGCCTGTCGCCGCCGTGGCGCTCGATGGCCGCCATGACCTCCGCCGCGCGCTGGGCTGCGAGCTCGCCGCGCGCCCGGTTGATCGAGCCTGACGGGCGCCGACCGGGCTCGGGCTCCGGGTCATCGAGCCGCTCGACGATGCGGGTGACGGCCTTGACCGCAGCGAGGTCGTCAAGGTGGTGGTCGCACTCGACCGTGAACGTGTACCGGACGAGCAGCCCGGCCGCGAGCTCGTCGTCATCCGCGTAGGCGCTCGGGAGCAGGGCCTTGAGGCCGCACACGGGCTCGTGCAGGCAGTCGCCGCACGGGATCGCCGGCGGTGTGGTCGTGACGGGCGTCACGGGTTCCTCCTCGATGGATGACGGGGCGGGCGCGTCGGCGCCCAGGGCGGAGCGGTAGTTGCGCCAGGACCGCGGGTTCTGCCGTGGCACCAGGTGCATGGCGTGCCCGGGTCGGACGGGGCGCGCGGTCGGGGACGGCTCCAGGCGCGCGAGCTCCGCCGCGGTGGCCGGCCGGCGCGTGACGGTCATGTCGACGTCGTAGGCCGCGAGGTCCGCGGTCGGGCCGAGCTCGACGGGCTCGTGGATCCCCACGGCGCGGCCGTTCTCGCCCAGGACCGGACCGCCACGGAGCTGCATCAGCCGGCGCTCAGCCGATCTTCCGGTGGGCTGTGCGGGCCTCTTCGATGTGCCTTTCTTGTACGTCCAAGGCACGCCGACGGGCGAGGTTGGCGGCGTGCGAACGGCGTTCGAAGTCCTTCGCCGTCTCGCCGATCCGCGGCCACACGTCGCTGATCTGGAGCTTCTGGACCCGCCGACCCTCGATCGCGGCGTTCATCGCCCGGACGAGGATCGTCCAGTCCTCCTGGGTCGTCCGGCGACGTCCGCGGTGGCGCTGCTGAATGAACCGCTCGGCGAGCAGGCGGGCCGGATCGTCGGCCGCGCGATCCGCGGCGTGCGTCACGCCCTCGACGAACGACTCCACCTCCTGCTGATAGCCGTCCCCGTAGGCCAGCGCGAAGGCGGCGAGGATGACCCCCGGCGCGAGGCTCGTGTAGTCATACGTCTGGCGAGCCAGCCGCACCATGACCTCGAAGGCGGCTGCCTGGCGCTCGAGCTCCTCCATGATCTGCTGGAGATCGAACGCGAAGTGCCTCGGCGCAGGCGGCAGGTCGAACCGCTTGGCGTACCAGAGGGTCACGCGAGCCGCCGACGCACGGAGCGCCGCGTCGCCAGGACGTCGAGGACAGCGCGGCCCGCGTGACCTACGCCTCTCCGTACGGCCAGGCGTCC
>JANNHX010000684.1:0-5248 GCA_031404615.1 Chloroflexota bacterium | reverse complement strand
CGAGCAGCACGGGGCAGGAGGCGCACGTGCACGAACCGTGGCGGCTCGTACCGGCCCTGGCCTTCTCTCATCCGGACTGTACCGTCGGCTCCGGCGGACGAGGCGGACCTCGTCTTCGGATCTGCTGCACGCCGCGGGCTCAGTTGCCGCTGCGCCGCTCGTGGGCTCGTCCCGCGTTTCGGGACCCTACCACCGGTCGGGAATCGCACCCTGCCCCGAAGGCTCTGCCGTGGATGCTATCACCGCGGCCTCTGCTTTCACCGCAGTCTCTGCTGGCACCGCAGCCCCGTCGGGTCGACGAGAAGTCCTATGGCGTCGGCAGCACGATGGCCACCGTCATCCCGGTGGTGAGGTCGAGCATCCGCGCGGCCACAGTCTCGCCGGTGGCGGGCCGGATACCGCCGCCGGGCCCGAGCGCAATCCATCCCGGCGCGGCTGAGTAGCCGAGGCCGGCGTTGCGCTCCACGACGAGGAGCCCCGTGTCGCTACCCGTCGCCGTCCAGACGGTATTGGTGGCCCCCGCGTCGGTGCTCACGCTGGATACCGAGCCGGCGGCGCACGTCGCCGGAACGGGTCCGACCCCGAGGAGCGCGGGCTGTTGGCCCCCCTCCGCGATGGCCGCGGATGAACCCTCGCACGACGTGACGAGCGGCGCAAGCGCGCCGGTGCCAAGGTCGAGGGCGGAAATCGGGCATGGGCGCTGAGGGCAGTCGAAGATGCCGACGAGCTCGTTCGCCGAGATCCCATAGACCTCCTCGTCGCGAAGGCCCGTGGCGTCCGACACCTGCGTCCCGGTTCGGGCATCGATCACCCGGGCCTCGCACGTCCAGTCCATGCAGTCGAGGGTCACGAGACGGTCGCCGCCTGGGGCCAAGTAGATCCGGGGCTGCCAGCCGTTCGCTCGTCGGGTCATGTCAAGGTCGGTGCGGGCTTCTACGACCTGCAGCGCCGTCCCGGTCGCCGGATCGACGCGCCACACGCCTCGATCGACCCGCTTCCCTGCTGACACGAGCGCAACCAGGAGACTGCCGTCCGACTCGTCGTTGGCAACCGCCGTGACGAGGTCCACCGACCGGAACACCTCGACGTCGGCGCCGTCGACGAGCGTGAGCGAGCGGACGGAGCCCCCGTTCGCATCGTTCGCGGTGTAGAACACCACGGCGCCGTCGCCCAGAACGGCGCGTGGTTGGGCGCGCTCGAGCTGCTCTGGCTCGGACACGCCGGCGAGGGTCCTCTCGACCGTCCGGCCGTAACGGCCGTCGAGCGTCGCCGCCTCGAGGGTGATGGTGGCGAGCGTGGGCGCTCCCGGGTCCAAGCAGTCCGATAGCGGCTCTGATACGACGCCGTTGGGGCAGGGGCCGCCCGCGCTGATCTCGAACCAGGCGTACAAAGCAAGATCGATGCCCACCGACGTCGCCGGTGCCGAGGTCGGAGCGGCGGTCGGCGACAACACCGGCGAGGGCGCCAGTGTGGGTGACGGGGTCGGGACGGTCGTGCCGACGCCCTGCTGACCCCAGAGTGGCCGAACGACGGTGAGGACGAGCACGGCAATGACGACGACGAACGCGGCACGCGCGACCACCCCGATGGCGTCCCCGGCCCCGGGATGCCGGGAGGAGCCGGCGAGCGTCGACGACGGCACCTCGTAGCGGGCCATGGCCTTGCGGGTATTGCGACCGATCGCCTCGTCGTCCGGCTCGCGGCCGGGGCCGTGGGTGGTCATCGGATCGCCTCCTGTCGGTCTGTGACCAGCGGCTCGTCACCCTCGCCACTCGCTGTCGGCGTGAGCACCAGCCGCAGGTGGGCGTGGGCGCGATCCAGCGTGGTGCCCACGTTCTCCGGTGAGATCGCGAGCGCGGTCGCGATCTCCTGATAGCTGACCGACGGGTGCAAGCACCTCGCCAGCCGTTCCGATCATGATCCCGTGGTTGCCTGCCTGCTGACGGACTCGACGAGGGTGTCGAACGGGCGGCCGTCGTAGCCAAGCGACCACGGCTGCGAGGCCCCGATCGCAACGCGGACGAGGCCGCCCTCGTTCACGAAATACGACTCGGGGTTGAGGAGGATGTAGGAGTCGGCTGCCTTGCTCTCCGGGTTCTTCTGGAGCAGGAGGAGCACCGGGCCGACAGGGACCGCCGACTGCATTTGTTCAAGACCGCCTGGCATTGGCACGAACGCCTCCCAGGCGATCTTGTCCCTGGAGATCGGGGTCTTTGAGGCGAGGACGCGCTCGACTCGGACCTCGACGGCCGCGAACGTCAGGATCCCGTCCTCACCCCAGTCGGGAATGGCGATCACCTGGCGCGAGAGAGAAACACTGGTCACGGTCCCGATCACCACGAGATCCGAGGCCTTGATGGCCGCTTCCTCCGAGTCGTATGTCCCGTACGTCCCCTCGGCGTGCAGGGCGGCCCAGAAGTCCGGGGCCTCGGCCTGAGGTGTTGGGGCCTCGGCCTGAGGTGTTGGTCGGAGCGGACCTGCGTAGCTGATGGCGACGACGATCAAGGATGAGAAGAGGGCGAACGCGACAAACCTGCCGACATGCTTGGCATTCATCACAACGTCACGGGTAGAAGTAGTTGAGGTGGCTGAATTCGTGTCCGGTCGGGACGCTGTACCAGGTGGTTCCGGCCCTCGGCTCCGACTTCATGCACGACAACCCGGTCGACCCGGCGGCGTCGCGATGGCGCAATCCCATCGTGTGGCCGAGTTCATGGCAGGCCAGTGCCAACCGACTGTCGGCCGTGTTGTAGATGCCCTCGTAGTAGCGGTTGATGTAGATAAGCTGGGGCTTGCACCAGTTCAGCCCTTGGGCCCAGGGGGGAACCGGGAAGGCGAGTACCGGTAGTTGCACCGGACGCACACCGCGTCCATCCCCAGTAGCCGTTCTGTATGTTCGTATTTGCAGCGCGGGCGTCGTTGTCCGGAGCGTACGCGTCGTCCATGAAGAGGAGCACGCTGGATCCGGCGTCGTACGTCGCGCCCGTGCTGTTGAAGGCGGTCCGCCAGATGGGGACGAGCGTGCTGCTGTAGTTGACCTCGTGCAGCCAGTTCTCACCGACGCACTGGGAGTAGAGCATATTGGTCGTGTTGCAGACTGCCGGCGGGCCATCCTTTGGTCCGCCGAAGTTGTCGGCCCGTACCCCGTGCATCCCCGCCGACGCGACGAGTCCTACGGCCACGCCGACGATCATCGCTGCGATGTCCATGCAGTGCCGCGACCGACGGGTGTTCGCAGTTGCCATGAGCCTTCCCCTCCTCCTCGCGGCAGGCGGCGCGTAGGCCGTGGCTCCGCGCACATCTGTGACGTTGTGGGAGCCAGACCGAGGATCGCACTCGGAAACCCTCGCGTCAGGCGCCCACTGCGCCTTGGTGTCGGTGTGCCTTGGGCGTCAAGTGCGCCTTGGTTGTCGGCCCCCTCGGACCCAGCGCGTTGCCGACGATAGCGGCGATGCCTCGAGAGACTGTATGGCGATCGTTCGTGCCTGTCGGGCGCGGAAGGGAGTACAGCCCGCTCAGGTAAGACCATCCGCCCCACCGGAGCCGGAGGTCGACCATCGGCCCGCCATGCCAGATCAAGCTCACCTGAATGGGACCCGCGGTGTTGGCGTGGCGTCCCCCTGCAACGGCCGCAACGCCGGGTACAGCGCCCGGTAGACGTCGAAGGCCCGGTCGTACGCCGCCCGCGTCGCGGGATCCGGCTCCAGTCGCCGGGCGATCGGCGCCATCGACGCCACCCCCGCCTCGAGGTCCGGCATCGCCCCCACGCCCGCCGCGGCGATGATCGCCGCGCCCAGCACCGCGGTCTCGCCCACGGCGGGGATGATCGCGGGCACGCCCAGCACGTCGGCCTTGATCCGCGCCCAGAGGTCGCCGGGGCTCGGGCGGCCGGCCATTCGAAGCTCCAGCGCCGGGGCGCCGGCCTCCGCCAGCGGCTCCGCCACGTGGCGCATCGCGAATGCCGCGCCCTCCAGCACCGCGCGGAACAGGTGCGCGCGCCCGTGGGCCAGGGTAAGGCCGACGAACGCCCCGCGGGCCCCCTCATCGAAGATCGGGGCACGCTCCCCGGCGAGGTATGGCAGGAAGATGAGCCCTTCCGACCCGGCCGGCACGAGCGCCGCCTCGGCGAACAGCTCGTTCGCGGACCAGCGATCCGCCAGGACGGCCGACCGCAGCCAGCCGACGGAGGCCCCCAGCGCGGCCATCGCTCCGCCCACGGCCCATCGCCCTGGCAGCGGCGCGGGTGCCTGGTAGAGACCCGCGACGGGGAGCGCGATCCTGTGGTCCGCGTAGATCGCGATGCCCCCGGACGTGCCGCCGGTGTCCACGGCATCACCGGCGAAGCGCAGGCCCGCGCCCAGCATGGAGGCCGCCCCGTCGTTGACACCGGAGACCACCGGGATCCCGGCGGGCAGGCCCAGGACCTCGGCCGCGGCAGCCGTGAGCGCTCCCAGCCGCGACCCGAACGGCCGCCCGGTGGGCACCTGCGACGCCCGCACCCCCGCGCCCATGAGCTCCGCCTCCGACGGCACCGTCTCGTGCGCCTGGAGGGACGACGCCGCCTCCCCGCTCAGCCAGAGGCCGATCGCGTCCCAGGCCGGCAGCAGCCATGCCGCCCGCGCCGCAGTTTCGGGGTCCTCGCGTGCCAGCCAGGCCATCTTCGGCAGCAGCCCGAACCCGGTCCCGCCGGCCCGCCGGTCCTGCCAGGTGATCGCCGGGCGCACGGGGTCACCGGCGGCATCGACCACAACCAGCGTGGGGCCCTGCGAGACGCAGCAGATCGCGAGGATCTCGGGCGCGTCCCGGCCGTCGCGCTCTACCACGGAGAACGGCTCCATCCCGGCCACGGCTTCGGCCAGTCCCACCCGCCAGCGGCGCGGATCCTGCTCCGCCCGCCCCCCCTGCCCCGTGTCCATCGGGTACGAAGCCCGGCCGAGGCCCAGCAGGCGCCCGTCCAATCCGACCAACGCGGCCTTCGCCTCGGTCGTCCCGACGTCCAGGCCAAGGACCGCGGGCATGCGCTCAGCCATCGGCGGCCCCGGCGGCATCGGCGACGCCATCGGCGGCAACGCTGGCATCGGCGACGGCATCGGCGGCAGCCCCGGATTCGACCACGGGCCCAGTCACGTCCTCCGGCAGCAGGAACCAGCGCCGGCTGTCGAAGTCGGGGCCGACGGCGCCGTCCGCGATCGTGGGTCCGGCGAGCGGCCGCGGCGGCCGGGCGAGCAGGGCCCGCGCCTCGTCCAGG
>JANNHX010000683.1:0-9523 GCA_031404615.1 Chloroflexota bacterium | reverse complement strand
TGGGCCGCCGGAGCATCCGATCCAACCTGGTCCTTCCCCCAGAGAATGCGATAGAGAGATGAGCACGGCTCAGGGCTGCGACCGCTCGGCCCGCGCCAGCCCAAGGCGGGCTTGACAACGGCCCTTCTTCATAGAGAGTTGCGGGTCAGGTGTCGGGTCAGCTGGCGGGTCGGGTGCCGCGGCGGCCCGTGCAGGTGCCGCGACGGCCCGTGCCGCGCACCGCGGCGGCCCGTGCAGGTGCCGCGGCGGCTCGCGCCTCGGCACGAGGTCAGTCGTCGCTCCCCATCAGGCCGTTGCGGAACGCCCAGGCGGTGGCCTCGGCGCGGCCGCGCACCCCGAGCTTCGCGTAGATGCTCACCGAGTGGTGCATGACGGTCTTGGGCCGCATCCCCAGGTGCTCCGCGATCTCGTTGTTCGTGTGGCCCCGGGCGAGCTCGTGCAGGACATCGAGCTCGCGCGGCGTGAGGTGCTCGGGGCCGTCGCCAAGCTCGAGGCCCCCGGCGGGAGCGTGGGCTGGCGCCGGGACCATGGCGAGGGCCGGGGTCGTGGGCTCGGGCAGCGCGACGGGGCGCAGGAGGGACCGCGCGTACGCCTCGGCGGCCCGGAGGTTCGCGTCCCAGCCCGCGGCCATCGACTCCGAGAGCACCCGGTCGAACGCACCTGGCCCCATCCCGACCCTCGCCGCGGCGACGAGCGGGAAGTACCGGTCCGTGTGCCCGGAGATCGCGGTGGCCACGGCCGCCTGGACCCGGGACACGGTCGCGTGGAGGCGTGCGACGGTGGCGTAGTCGCCGGCCGCGGCCGCCGGGAGGACGAGCGCCACCATCGGCAGGGCGCCCCCGAACCAGGATCCGGTCCGCCGCGCGAGCTCGAGCGTCTCGACGGCCCACTGCGCGCCCTCGGCCGTCCGGCCGGCGATCATGCAGCGGAACGCCTCACCACCACGGAGCCAGGTCTGGGCGGCGACGTCGCCGGCCTCGGTCGCGACGGCGAGCAGCTCGGCATGGGTGGGCACGTCGGGCGGGAGGCCCTCGGTGTCGGGCGGCAGGACCGACATCATCCAGCCCACCCGCAGGAACGGGTCAGAGTAGCCGCCGACCCGCGCGCGATCGAGGGCGGCCGTGCCCAGCGCGACGGCGGTCGGGATGTCGCCGGCCTGCTGGGCGACCATCGCGGAGACGGCCTCGAACTCGGTGGTCCAGCGCGGGTCGCCGGTCGCGGTCGCGAGCACCAGGCCTTCCTGCGCCGCACCGATCGCGCCCGCGAGGTCCCGCGTCACGAACAGCGCGCCGAGCGTCGCCGAGAACGCCAGGAGGAGCGTCACGGCTGACCCGGACTCGCGCGCCAGGCGCACTGCGGCCTCGACCCGCCGGGTGACCTCGGCCCGGTGCTCGGTGGCGGCCTCGTGCTGGGCGTCGAGCAGGACGCTCCATGAGAGGGCGCGCGAGTGTGGCTCGGTGGGGATGGACCCGGCGGCCGCGGCCTCGGCGGCCTCCGCGTCGGCGATGAGCCGGTCCAGCCAGGAGCGGGTCACCGGGAAGTAGCCATGCCGCTCCCAGAGCGGGGCGACGTCGGCGGCGAGGGTCAGGCCGCGGGCCGTGTCCCCGCGCTCCACGAGCTTCGCGAGGACCGCGTGCAGGTTCTCCTGTTCGCGCGCGAGGGCGTTCACCCGCTCCGCGTCGCGCACGGCGCGGGTCGCGGCGGCCACCGTCATCACATGCTCGATGTAGGCCGCCTCGGTCGACTCGCGCTCGCCGGCGGGATCGAGCTGCTCGCAGGCGAACTCAGCGATCGTCGGCAGGAGGCGGAAGCCACCGCCGGCGTCCTCGCGGACGGGCTCCACAAGGTGGATGTCGACGAGCTCCATCAGCGCATCGAGGAGCTCGCCTGCCGTGCAGCCAGGCCCGGCGCAGACGGCCTCGAGCGCCTCGAGGCTCGCACTGCCCTCGAAGATGCCCATGCGCCGCAGGAGGACCTGCGCCCGATCCCCGGCGAGCCGGTGGCTCCAGCCGATGGCGGCGCGCAGGTCGGCGTGGCGTTCCCGGCCATCGTCTGCCTCGAGGGATGCGATCCTGCCCCCGCGCCGGCGCGGCCCGAGGTCGAGCGTGCCGGCCCGCTCCAGCATCGCGAGCTGCGCGGCGGGTGAGAGGGTCGCGGCGCGCGCGGCGGCGAGCTCCACGGCGAGCGGCAGCCCGTCCAGCCGCCGGCACAGCTCGCGGACGGCCTCGACATTGTCATCAGTCAGGCTGAAGGCGTGGTCGACGGCACCGGCCCGTGCGGCGAACAGCGCCACCGCGGGCGACTCGGGAAGGGGCGCCAGGCGCAGGACCTGCTCGCCGGGGAGGCGCAGGGGCGCGGCGGCGGTGGCGAGGATGACGGTGCCCGCGCTCACCTCGACGAGGTCCGCGAGGACGGCGGCGGCTCCGGGCAGCGCGTCGAGGTCGTCGGCGATGAGGAGGGTGGGGGTATAGCGCAGGGCCCGGCGCAGGGCGTCCTCGGGGTCCACGCCGCCCACGAGCCGCAGGTCCAGCGCGGCGGCGACCATGGACAGGACGAGCGCCGCGTCGTCGAACCCGTCGATACCCAGGAACACGGCTCCGCCGGGGAAGCGCTGTGCGGTCCGGCCCGCGGCCTCGAGCGCGAGGCGCGTCTTGCCGGCCCCGCTGCGGCCGGTGATCGTGATGAGCCGCACGCCGTCGCGCTCGAGAAGGCTCACCAGCCCACCGATCTCGGTCTCGCGCCCGACGAACGACGTGAGCGTGCTCGACGGTCGCCTCCGTCCGTCCTGGGCTCCGGGCACCGGGGACGCGGTGCTGTGCATGGCGAGCAGACCTCCGTGGATCGGGGCCCCGATTCCCCGTGACTCCCCGTTTCGCTGATCGTACAGGGATGCGGTCCCGGCGACGTGTCGCCGGGCCGTCACATGGGGCCGGTCCCAGGTCGCCGGTCCCGGGCCGCGGATTCTAGGCCGCCCCCGCGCGCTCCCCGGACACCGCGTGCATCCCGCGGCGCGCGGCGCGCGCGAACCCGTCCGCGAGGGCCGCGCCGACGATGACCGCCAGCTGGTCCCACTCGGTCAGGAACGCGTCGTGACCCTTGATGGACGCGAGCTCGCGGTACCGCGCGTCGACGCCCGCGGCCGCGGCCTCGTCAACGAGCGTCCGCACCTGCGCCGGCCCGTACAGGAGGTCCCCCACGATGCCCAGCCCGGTGAGCCCCACGTCGTGGGTCGCGAGGGCCCGGAATGCCTCGACGATGCCGCCGCGCCCCCGGCCCACGTCGTGGCCGTCCATGATCCGGACGAGGACCCGGTACGTGTCGGGGTCGAAGCGCTCGAGCAGCTTGTCACCCTGGTGGTCGAGGTACGAGCTCACGGCGAACCGCCCGTCGGCCTGGACGGACCGCCCGAAGCGGCCTTCGAAGTCCGTCTCGGAGCGGTAGGTGGTCATCGCGAGCTGGCGGGCGATCGCGAGGCCGTCCGCGCCGAGCCGGTCGATGATCTCGAGCTGGATGTGGTTCCACGCGATCGCGAGCGCGCCGATGGCGGCGGGCGCGGCCACGGGCATGACGTGGTCGATCCGGTCCGGCCGCGTGAGCGCGACCTCGAGGGTGATCATCCCGCCCAGGCTGCCCCCGGCGACGAGCGCGAACCGCTCGATGCCGAGCCGGTCGGCGAGAGCCCAGGTGACGCGGGCCTCGTCGCGGGCGGAGGGCTGCGGGAAGGCGGCGCCGTACGGCTCGCCCGTCCTGGGGTTCACGGACAGGGGCCCCGTGGACCCGTAGCGACCGCCGAGGAGGTTGGCGCACAGGACGCCGACCCGGTTCGTGTCGAGGGCCCGGCCGGGCCCGATGAGCGGCGCCCACCAGTCGCCGGCGGCATCGGCCGAGCCGGTGAGCGCGTGGACGACCAGCACCTGCGGCGCATCCGGCCCGGGGGCCGTCGTGGCGGTAGGCGAGGGCGACGGGCAGGGTCGTGCCGCCCTCGAGGGTCACGTCCCCGAGGTGGGCGCTCTCCAGCCGCCCGGTCCCGAGGGGAAACCGGGCGGCTGAGGACTGGTCGCCTGTTGACGCCCCCGGGAGGACATCGCCCCCCGGGTTGCGCGTGCCGTCTGGCGCCATTGGCCGGCCCCTCAGGACGCGGCGACCGGCTCGGCCGTGGACGCGGTCGCAGCGCGGAGGGCCTGGTCGAGGTCGGCGAGGATATCGTCGATGTGCTCGACGCCGACGGACAGGCGGATGAGGTCCGCGGTGACGCCGGTGGAGGCCTGCTCGTCGTCGGTCAGCTGCTGGTGGGTCGTGCTGGCCGGGTGGATGATCAGGCTCTTGGCGTCGCCGACGTTGGCGAGGAGGCTGAACAGCTTGACGCTGTCGATGAGCGTCCGGCCGGCGTCAGCGCCGCCCTTGATGCCAAACGTGACGAGGCCGCCGTAGCCGCCCTTGAGCGTGCGCTGGGCGATCTCGTTGGACGCGTGCGAGGCGAGGCCCGGGTAGCTGACCCACTCGACCTCGGCGCGATCCTGCAGCCACTGGGCGACGGCGAGGGCGTTCTCGCTGTGGCGGGCGATGCGCAGCGGGAGCGTCTCCAGGCCCTGGATGAGCTGCCAGGCGTTGAACGGGGAGAGGGCGGCGCCAAGGTCCCGGAGGCCCTGGACCCGGAGCTTGAGGATGAACGCCAGCGGCCCGAACGCGGCGGCGTAGCTGATCCCGTGGTAGCTCGGATCGGGATCGACGAAGTCCTCCTTGAAGCGCGGGGCGTTGGCCCAGTCGAACTTGCCGCCGTCCACGACGACGCCGCCGATCACCGTTCCGTGGCCGCCGATCCACTTCGTGGCGGAGTGGATGACGATGTCCGCGCCGAGCTCGATCGGCCTGGTGAGGATCGGTGCGCAGGTGTTGTCCACAAACAGCGGGAGCCCGTGGCTGTGGGCGACGTCCGCGACAGCGCTGATGTCGGCCACGTCGAGGCGCGGGTTGCCGATCGTCTCGAGGTAGAGGAGGCGCGTGTTGTCATCGATCACGGCCGCATAGTTCGCGGGATCGCTGCCGTCGACGAAGCGGACCTCGATGCCGAGCTTGGGCAGGGTGTAGTGGAACAGGTTGTAGGTGCCGCCGTAGAGGCTCGTGCTCGAGACGAGGTTCTGGCCGGCCCGGGTGATGTTGAGGATCGCCAGGGTCTCGGCGGCCTGCCCGGACGCGAGGCCCAGGGCACCGACGCCACCCTCGAGCGCAGCGACGCGCTCCTCGAACACGCCCGTGGTGGGGTTCATGATCCGGGTGTAGATATTCCCGAACTCCTGGAGCCCGAACAGGCGCGCGGCGTGCGCAGCGTCGTCGAAGACGTAGGAGGTCGTGGCGTAGATCGGCACGGCGCGGGCGTTGGTCGTGGGATCGGGGACTTGGCCGGCGTGGAGGGCCTTGGTCTCGGGGTGAAGGGCGCCGAGGCCGTTCGGGTCGAAGCTCATCTGCGTGGTTCTCCAGGTTGCACTTGGGTCGAGGGTGGTTGGTCGTCGAGGGGCCCCAGCGGGGTCGGGCTCGGCGGCTACCCGTCGTTTGTGCCGGAGAACAACAAAGCCGCGAACCCTCGCTGGTTCGCGGCCCCGGGACCTCGGCTCCGAGATCCCCGTGTCACTCGCTGAAGCTCAGCGCGGGGAAGCTCGGCGCCCGTCCTCCGAACGACGGGGCCGCCCACGCATGCACATCAGCCAGGAAACCGTGGTGTGAGCCATCAGGCTGCGCATGCTGCGGGACGGGGCGGGGCGCCGTCAAGCCCCGGGTCCCGCCGCAACCGAAACGCAATGCTGGTGGGCGCGCCCGCCTCGGGTCAGTCGCCGGTGGAGGGCGAGGCGCTGGGCGACGCGTCCTTGGCGCCGTGCCAGCCCTTGCCCCAGCCGTTGCCGTGCCCGACCTTGCCACCCATGAACCCGCGGCCGAGCGTCTTGAGCTCGTCGGTCGTGATCCTGCCGTCGTCCATCAGCGTCGTGAGCGTGCGCAGCGGGCTGTCCGCCGGGAGCGTGTCGAACTCCTCCCCGGTGATCACGCCATCGGCGAGGAAGTCCTTGAGCTGCTTGCGGTCCGCCTTCGCCTGCTCGCGGTCGGCCCTGCGGGTGGCCTGGCGTGCGGCCCGCTCGGTCGTGACACCATCGAGGACCGCCTTCTTCTGGGCCTCGGTGATGGTGCCCTTCGCGACGAGGTCGTCCAGGACCCCGGTCAGGACGCCGTCCCGCGCCATGTCCTTGACCTTGGCCCCGGCCGACGACGAGGGCGCCGGCGTGGGCGTGGCGGCGGCGGAAACCTGGGCGGCGGGGATCGTGGGGCCGCCGGACGTGGCCATGACGGCACCCGTCGCACCGACCAGCAGCGCAGCCGCGAGGAGGATGACGAAGGTCGTCTGGGTGGGCTTCATGTCGGGCCTCCGGTGAGCGGCGCGCCGCGCGCGGCGACAGGGTGATCACGGGCTGGGCACGGCGACTGTACGCCCATATGGCCCCCTGCGTGAACCGGCGGTGGTGCCGGGGCACACCGGAATCACGAGAGCCCGCCGGGATGGCGGGCCCTCGCGTGGGGATCAGCCGCCGGTTGTCGGGGAGGCGCTCGGCGTGGTTGTGGTGGTGTCGTCGCCGTCCTTGTCGCCACCGAGGCCCATTCCGTGGCCGCCGCGACCGCCACCCAGGAGGCCGCGCCCGATGGACTTGAGCTCATCGGTCGTGATCCTGCCGTCGTCCATGATCGTGGTGACGGTCCGCAGCGGGCTGTCCGACGGGAGCTTGTCGAACTCGTCCTGGGTGATGACGCCGTCCGCGAGGAAGTCCCTGATCTGCTGGCGGGCGGCCTGTCGAGCATCGCGGCGGGCGGTCCGCTCGGCTGTGACGGCGTCCTCGATCGCGGTCTTCTGGGCCGCGGTGATCGTGCCCTTGGTGACGAGATTGCCCAGGACGTCGGTGAGGACGGTGTCCTTCGGCTCCGGCTTGACGGTGGTGCCGCTCGACGGTGCCGGGGTGGCGAACGGTGCGGCGACGATGACAGGGCCAGTCGTGGCCGGGTCGCCCGAGGTCGCCGCGACCGCCCCGGCCGCCCCGATGAGGAGCAGGCCTGCGAGGGGGACGACGACGGTGGTGCGAGAGAGCTTCATGGTGCCTCCGGTGGATCGTTCGACGCGTCGGCCCTCGGCGCGTCTGTCGCTACAGCCTGGGGGCGTCGCCTGAAGTGTTGCCGGGCGCCGGCTGTGAGCTGGCTGTGAACGGGAGGCGCACGACGAAGGTGGCGCCGCCGCCGGGCGTGGCCTCGTGCCACAGCCGGCCACCGTGGGCGTGCACGAGCGAGGCGACGATCGAGAGCCCGAGGCCGGTCCCCCCGCTGTCGCGCGAGCGGCCGGCGTCGGCGCGGTAGAAGCGGTCGAAGACCCGCGGTCCGTCCGCTGGGTCGATGCCCCGGCCGTGATCCACGACACGCAGCTCCGCCTCGCCGTCGACGGCGCTCAGGACCACCTCGATGGCCGCCAGGGCGCCGCCGTGGACGCGGACGTTCGCGATGAGGTTGCTCACGACCTGGCGCAGGTGGTCGTCGTCGCCCGCGACGGTGATCCCGGGGTCGATGGCACCCACGACGGGCCGCGCCGGATCGATGGCTCGCAGGTCGTGCAACGCGTCCTCGGCGATCCGCGACAGGTTCACGGGCTCGTGGCGGACGGGGCGGCCCTGGTCCAGGCGGGCGAGCAGCAGGAGATCGTCGACCAGCGAGGCCATCCGCCGGCTCTCGGTCCCGATGCGGTCCATCGCGCTGGCCATTGCCTCGGGGTCGGCGAGGCCGCCGGCGCGGTACAGGTCGGCGTACCCGCGGACGGCCGTGAGCGGGGTGCGGAGCTCGTGGCTCGCGTCGGCGACGAACCGCCGGAGCTGCGCCTCGCTGCGCTCCTTGGCCTCGAGGGCGCGCTGCTGTTCGTCGAATGAGGTCTCGATCTGGTCGAGCATGCTGTCGAACGCGGTCCCGAGACGGCCGACCTCGGTGTCGTCGTGGGGGACGCCGGCGCGGTGCGAGAGGTCGCCCCCGGCGATCTGCTCCGCGGTGGCGGCGATGCGCTCCAGGGGCAGCAGGCCGCGGCGGATCACGAGCCAGGCGACAACGAGGAGGGCACCCATCGCCGCGAGCCCCACGATGAGCATCGTCCGGATGAGCGCGCGCTCCGTGGCCTGGATGCTGGTCATGGGCGCGCCGATCGCGACGATCGCGTTGGGTTTGGCGCCCTGCTCGGTGAGGACGCGGTAGTCAATGGACCCGTCGACGGACGGCCGCTGCTCGAAGACGCCGTAGGCCCCAGCCGGGATGCCGCTCGCGTAGACGGGGAGGGCGGGCAGGGGATCGGGGTCGCTGGCGAAGCCCGACGGGAACGCGCGCAGGATGTTGCCCTTCCTGTCCAGACGCATGACGGCGAGGCGGCGGCCGGCCTCGGAATCGGCGTCGGCGAGCTCGGCGAGGCGCTCGATCCGGGTCGAGGCGTCGGCGATCATGAGGAGCTCGCGGTCCACGCGCTCGACCAGGCTGGCGCGCGTGAGCCCGACGACGAGGAACCCTGCGAGGAGGAGGGCGCCCGCGGTCAGCACGGCCAGCGACAGGACGAGGCGGGTGCGGAGGCTCATCCGGTCACCCGGGTGCCGCGGTGGGGCCGTCGTCGGCCCGGCTGTCCTCGGCGCGGAGCACATACCCGAATCCGCGGACGGTGCGGAACAGGCGCGGCTCCGTGTCGTCGAGCTTGCGCCGCAGGTAGCTCACGTACGTCTCGACGACGTTGTCCTCGCCGTTGAAGTCGTACTGCCAGACGTGGTCCAGGATCTGCTGCTTGGAGAGCACGCGCTCGGGGTTGAGCAAGAAGTAGCGCAGGAGCCGGAATTCGGTGGGGGACAGGAGGACCTCGCGGCCGCCGCGCCAGACCTGGTGGCGGTCCTCGTCCATCTCGAGGTCGCGATAGCGGAGTCTTGGGGCGGTCTCGCCGTCCCCGCCCCGGCCGACGCGGCGCAGGAGCGCGGAGATGCGGAGGGTCAGCTCTTCGAGGCTGAAGGGCTTCGTCACGTAGTCGTCGCCGCCGCGGACGAAGCCCGTGACCCGGTCGTCCTCGCTGTCGCGCGCGGAGAGGAAGATCACCGGGACGAAGTCGCGCGCGGCGCGCAGGCGTCGGCAGACCTCGAAGCCGTCGATGTCCGGGAGCATCACGTCCAGGACGACGAGATCCGGCGCGGCCGTCGCGGCGGCATCGAGCGCGGCGAACCCGGAGCCCGCCACCGTGACCTGGTAGCCCATGTAGCGCAGGGCCGTGGCCAGGAGCTCGGTGATGGCCGGCTCGTCGTCGACGACGAGGATGTGGGCGGGTGCGGCGCGCATAGGCGTATTCCATGCTCCGATCCTGTGAGGTTCCTGTGAGTCTGCCGTGAACTCCGGTTGGGCGCGCGCCGGAATTCAGCTGGTGCATGAAGTCGCCGTGCAGCCGGACGCAGAGACACCTGCCCTCGGCCCTGCCAGGTCAATCGCCTTC
>JANNHX010000682.1:0-2475 GCA_031404615.1 Chloroflexota bacterium | reverse complement strand
CCCGCGGAAGCGCGCTTGAGGTCCTCATACGTGATGTTGATGTCGGGCTTGCCGATGTCGTCATGCGCTCGCATACAGCCACAGTTCAGGCACATCGCTGGCTCCTGCTCGTTCGGCCACCCAAGATGGGAGGCGCAGTGTCTCGGTCCCGCCAAGCGATGTCATGAGGGCCCGTCATCCTCAGGGCAAGCTCACCATCGGGCAGCGCCCGGCGCTCCGAGGTCCGAGACCGTCTTGGCGATCAGGTCTCCCATGACGCGGGCCATCGTGGGGAAGGCGTGGACGGTGTCCCCGAGCACGTCCAGCGTCGTGCTCGTACGGATCGCCAGGACCGCCTCGTGGATCGCCTCCGTGGCGGAGGGGCCGGCGATGAACGCGCCGAGGAGCGTCCGCGTGCCGCGGTCCACCACGATGGTCACGTGCCCCGTCGCCCGGGCCACGGTTCCCTTCGCGGTGTCCGCGAGGGACACCGTGGCCTCGAGCGCGTCGTGCCCGGCAGCGAGCGCCGCCTCCAGCTCAAGACCCACCCCGGCAACCTCCGGGTCGGTGTAGACGGCTCGCGGGATGGCGCGATAGTCCGGCCGGGCGTCGTCGCCCAGGGCGATCCGAACCGCCATCCGGCCCTGGTAGTCGGCGAGATGGGTGTGCATCTCCGGACCCGCGACGTCGCCTGCCACGAAGACCGCCTCTGCGATCCGCAGGTCCGGTCCCACCGCGAGCGGGCCCGCCGCAATGTCGATCCCCAGGGTCTCGAGGCCCAGCCCCGCCAGCGGCAGGGAGCGGCCGACAGCGAGCAGGATTGCGTGGCCCTGGGCCATCGACCCGTCGGAGAGGTCGATGGCGTGTGACCCGGAGGCACCGGCGCCGGCGCGAACGCGGGTCGCGCGGACCCCCGTCCTGATCTCGACGCCGTCGGCGCGCAGGGTCGCATCGAGCGCGGCCGAGTTGCGCGAGTGGCCCCGCGGGTAGATCCGGGGTCCGGACGCGATGAGCGTCGTCGGCACGCCGTTCCGCGCGAAGACCTGGGCGAGCTCCACGCCGGTTGCGCCGGCCCCCAGGATCGCCAGGCTCGCCGGGAGATTCTGGGCCGTGGTCGCATCGCGACTCGTCCAGGCGTCGATCGCGTCCAGCCCGTCGATGTGCGGGATGGCCGGCACCGATCCCACCGCGATGACGATGAACCTCGCCTCCAGTGCTCGCGGCGGGCCGTCCGACAGCACGGAGACCCGGCCCGCCCCCTCGATGCGTCCGGTGCCGCGAACGAGCGTCGCCCCGGATCGCTCGAGGTCGCTGACGTGGCCGGCGTCGTTGGGGCGTCCCGCCTCATCCCGCTCGATGACCTCGTCCCTCCACCGAGACGCGGCCACCCAGTCGAAGTCGCCGCCCCTCGCGTGGATCGCGGCCGCGTGGAGGAGTGCCTTGGAGGGCATGCACGACCAGAACGGGCACTCGCCGCCCACGAGCGCGCTCTCGACCACGGCGACAGATGCGCCGCGAGCCCGCGCGAGGCTCGCGGCGGCCTCGCCAGCCGATCCGGCCCCGATGATCACGAAGTCGAATCGGTCGTCCATGGGGTAAACCGTCTCCTGCTGCCGGCTGCAAGCCGCGGTCTCATGAGTGCTCGTCACATCCGCGGGCGTCTTCACGAGGAGCAACCCTCGATTCGGGCCGGGAGCATGCGTCGCGAGGCGCTCGCCTTTACCCCAGCGATCGAAGGTGTTCTTCCCGCTTCGCGCTCAAGGACAGCCAGTCGGGCGTGGTGGTCGGGGCGCCGCGGTGTCAGCGCCGGCGACGTCGCAGAGGGCCGGCCGTCAGCCAGTCGAACACCGAGCCAACGATCCAGGCCATCAACCGAAGGAGCCAGTACAGGATCGCCAGCGGCCACGCCACGACCAGCAGCAGGATCGTGATGAGGCACCCGTGGTCGCCGTCCCTGCGGATGACGATCACTTGGGGCCGTTCCCTAGCCATGGGTCGCGTCCGAGCGGCGGTTCGACGTAGGGGAACGGTCGTCCATGGCGCTGCTACGCTCGCGTTGGCTTGTCGTCGGCCTTCCGAACCGCGTCCTGGACGTCTCCGAGAGCCTGCTGCCCGGAGCCCTGGATCTGCTTGGCCTTTCCGTGGAGCTCCTGGCCCTTGTTGCCGGTCACCTTGCCGGCGACTTCTTCGACCTTGCCCTCGATCTTGCTCACGGTTCCCTTGGCATGCTGGTCGTCCATGTCGGAGTTCCTCCTGGAGGTGCATGGCGCCGGGGGTGTTGCGGTGCAAGCGCCGACGACAGCCATTCGGAGTGTCGCCGCGGCGGCAGGGCGGTGTCATGAGGACTCGTCATCCTCGTTCCGGCGATCCTCCTGTCGGCCGTGGCCGGCACGTCATGATCGACCGTCATGACGTGCCGAAGGCTGGACGGGACACTGGCATCGCCAAGGTGGAGTCGGAGTGAGGCTCCACGCCCAGGAGCGCGAGCCGCTCCCG
>JANNHX010000681.1:0-3259 GCA_031404615.1 Chloroflexota bacterium | reverse complement strand
GAGATCGTGATCCTGGAGCCGGGCAAGGACCCGGTCTCGGTGCGCTATGCCGTGGCGACGCCGGCGCTGTGCGTCTTCGAGCTCATCTATTTCGCCCGCCCCGACTCCTACATGGAGGGTGTCAACCTGTACGAGGCGCGTCGCAAGATGGGGATGCAGCTCGTGGGAGAGCACCCTGCCGAGGCCGACCTCGTGATGCCGGTGCCGGACACCGGCGCGCCCGCCGCCGCCGGGTTCGCGGAGGCGTCCGGAATCCCGTACCGCGAGGGCCTCGTCCGCAACCGGTACAGCGGCCGGACGTTCATCCAGCCATCCCAGGCCATGCGCCAGCGCGGCGTCAACGTCAAGCTCAGCCCGCTGCGCGAGGTCGTCCGCGACAAGAAGCTCATCGTCGTGGACGACTCCATCGTCCGAGGCAACACCACGAAGCAGATCGTGGGGCTGTTGCGCCGGTCCGGCGCGGCCGAGGTCCACGTCCGGATCTCCGCTCCGCCGATCTACCACCCGTGCTTCTACGGCATTGACACGGCCATCGAGACGGAGTTGATCGCCGGCAGCCACTCGGTCGAGGAGATCCGCGACTTCATCGGTGCGGACTCGCTGGGCTACCTGTCGGTGCGAGGCGTCCTCGCGGCGCTCGACCTGCCCTACGACCGGTTCTGCTTCGCCTGCTTCGACGGCAACTACCCGGAGCCCGTCCCGTACGACGCCTCCGCGCGCAAGCTCATGCTCGAGACCGTGGCGGCGCCCTCGTGAGCGGGCCCCGGCAGGCCTACGCGAAGGCGGGGGTCGACGTCGCCGCGGGCGAGCGCGCCGTGGAGCTCATGCGCGCGTCCGTGGCGTCGACGTGGCGCCCCGAGGTCCTGGGCGGGTTCGGCGGGTTCGGGTCGGCCGTCGCCATCCCCGCCGGGTATCGGGAGCCCGTGATCGTGTCCTCCACCGACGGCGTGGGCACCAAGACCGCGATCGCGCTCGCGATGGGCCGGCTGGACACGATCGGCATCGACCTCGTCGCCATGTGCGCGGACGATGTCGCATGCACCGGTGCCGAGCCGCTGACCTTCCTGGACTACATCGCGATCGGGCGCCTTGACCCGGAGCGGGTCGCGGCGCTGGTCTCGGGCATCGCGGAGGGCTGCCGCCAGGCGGGCGCCGCGCTCACGGGCGGCGAGACGGCGGAGCACCCGGGGCTCATGGAGCCCGACGAGTTCGACCTCGCCGGTTTCTGCATCGGGGTGGGCGAGCGGTCCCGGCTGCTCGATGGGTCCGCGGCGCGGGCCGGTGACGCGATCGTGGGCCTCGCCTCGTCCGGGCTCCACGCGAACGGGTACTCGCTCGTGCGTGCGCTCGTGCGCGACCACCACCTCTCGCTGGACATGCCGTACGGCGGTGTCGCGTGCCGTGCGCTTGGCTGCTCGCTTTCCGGCTTCGAGTTGATCGCGGAGCCGGGGCTGGTCGACGCGACCCTGGGCGACGTGCTCCTGACGCCGACCCGCATCTACGCGAAGGACCTGCTCGCGCTCCGTGCCTCGCTCGGCGCCGAGGGGCACGAGGTCCGCGGCATGGCGCACATCACCGGCGGCGGGCTCCCGGGCAACGCTCCCCGGGCGCTGCCGGAGCACCTGGGCGCGCGGCTGGATCCCGCCACCTGGCCGCTCCCGTCGGTCATGCGGGTGCTGGGCGCGCTGGGCGGCATCCCGGACCCGGAGCTGCGGGCCACGTTCAACGCTGGGCTCGGGATGATCGTCGTGGTGCCGGCGGCGGCCGCGGCACGGACCGTGGAGCTGGCGACGGCGCGCGGGGTGCCGGCGTGGGTCGTCGGCGAGGCCGTCGAGGCCGAGGCGATCGGGGGTCGGTACATCGAGGAGGGGCTGGCGCGGTGAGCGGACGGATCGCGGTCGGGGTGTCGGGCACGGGATCGAACCTGCGAGCGCTCGTGGCGGCCGCGGCGCGCGACAGCCTGGGCGGCGAGGTCGTCCTCGTGTTCGCGGACCGCGCGTGCGCGGGCCTGGACTGGGCGGCGGAGCAGGGGATCGACACGATCCTTGTCCCCGGCGGCGACGATGTGGTCCTGGCCGAGACGCTGCTGGCCGTGGAGCCGGACGTCGTGGTTCTCGCGGGCTACCTGCGGATGGTCGGGCGGGCCGTGCTCGCGGGCTTCGGCGGGCGGATCCTCAACGTCCACCCGTCGCTGCTGCCGTCGTTCCCGGGTCTTCACGCGGCGCGCGACGCGCTGGCGGCCGGCGTGGCGGTGACCGGGGTGACGGTCCACCTCGTGGACGCGACGCTCGACGGCGGGCCCATCGTGGCCCAGGAGGCCGTCCCGGTTCTCTCCGGCGACACCGAGGGCACCCTGCTCGCACGGATCCACCCGGTCGAGCACCGGCTGCTGCCGGCGGCCGTGGCGGGGCTGCTCGCCGGGGCCATCACGGCGGCCGACGGCGCGCGCCGCGCGACCTTCGACCCCGCGATCGCCGACGCCGCGATGCCGGTCCCGCGCCGTGCGCTGCTCTCGGTGAGCGACAAGGCGGGCCTCGTGGACCTGGGTCGCGGCCTCGTCGCACGCGGCTGGGAGCTGGTGAGCACCGGCGGGACGGCGAGGGCGCTGCGCGAGGCCAGCCTCCCGGTCACGGACGTCGCCGCCGTCACCGGCTTCCCGGAGATGCTCGACGGGCGGGTCAAGACGCTCCATCCGCGGGTGCACGGCGGACTCCTGGCCGATCGCCGGCGCGCGGACCACCGACTGGCGCTCCTCGCCGCGGGCATCGCCCCGTTCGACCTCGTCGTCGTCAACCTCTACCCGTTCGCCGAGGCGACGCGCAAGCCCGGGCTCTCGTTCGATGACCTCGTCGAGGAAATCGACATCGGCGGGCCGTCGATGGTCCGGGCCGCCGCGAAGAACCACGCCAGCGTCGCGATCGTGACGTCGCCCGCGCGCTACGACGCGGTCCTCGCGGCCCTCGACGAGCACGGGGCCATTCCCCTGGGCCTGCGCTCCGCCCTCGCGGTCGAGGCCTTCCGTCAGACCGCCGCCTACGACGCGCGGATCGCCGCGGAGCTGCCATGCCGGATGGTCGAGGCGGGCGTACATCTCCCCGCGGAGCCCGGCCTGCCCGGTGCCGAGGACCCGTACCCGCCGGACCTCACGATCAGCATGGACAAGGTCGAGACCCTCCGCTACGGCGAGAACCCCCACCAGCCCGCCGCGCGCTACCGGCGGGCCGGGGCCCGACCCGGCGACGGCCCGTTCGCGACCGGC
>JANNHX010000680.1:0-1602 GCA_031404615.1 Chloroflexota bacterium | reverse complement strand
GCGGACGATCGCGACGAGGTCGTCTTCGGTGTAGAAGTCGAGCCGGTACGTCGCGCCGAACCGGTCGCGCAACGGGGAGCTGATTCGTCCGGCGCGGGTCGTCGCTCCGACGACCGTGAATGGCTTGAGGCTGAGGCGCAGGCTCCGGGCCGATGGTCCCTTGCCGATCATCACGTCCAGTGCGTAATCCTCCATCGCCGGATAGAGGATCTCCTCCACGGCCCGGTTGAGCCGGTGGACCTCGTCGATGAATAGGACGTCGCGCTCGTCCAGCGAGGTGAGGATCGCGGCCAGGTCCCCGGCCCGCTCGATGGCGGGACCCGAGGTGTACCGGACGTTGACCCCGAGCTCGCGCGCGACGATCGTCGCGAGCGTCGTCTTGCCGAGGCCGGGCGGGCCATACAGGAGGATGTGGTCCGCGGCTTCCCCACGGGCCTTCGCCGCCTGGAGCAGGACGGACAGGTTGGCCTTGACCTCCGCCTGGCCTTTGTTTTCGGCGAGCGACCGCGGGCGCAGGCTGCCCTCGATGACGACGTCCTCCGCGTCCTCGAGATCGCCGGACAGGATGCGCGCGACGTCATCGACCATCGCGCGCAGCGTACCACATTCCACCACTATATCGCACACCTGTTCTATCATGCCGACCTGTCCGGATGGGCCTCCTGCGAATTCCCACCACGCGACTAGGGCTTCACGGCTACCATGCGGCCCATGCGCTTGTCGCGACGCTCCGAGTACGGCCTCCGTGCCCTCGTCGACCTGGTCCGCCACGACGGGACGGGACCGGTCGCGCTGGCGGCCCTTGCCC
Source organism: Chloroflexota bacterium (assembly GCA_031404615.1). Classification (GTDB taxonomy): domain Bacteria; phylum Chloroflexota; class Limnocylindria; order Limnocylindrales; family CSP1-4; genus CAIXZV01. The sequence continues at coordinate 794 of JANNHX010000680.1, read as the reverse complement.
AGCGCAACAACCTGCCGTCCAAGTTCCTGGAGCAGATCATGTCCACGCTAAAGCACGGTGGCGTCGTCCGAACGACGCTGGGTGCGCACGGCGGGTATGCCTTGGCCGCGGACGCTTCCACGGTCACCATCGGGCGAGTCGTGCGCCTGCTGGACGGCGCCCTGGCTCCCCTCCCCTGCGTCTCGCTGCGCTACTACGCGCCGTGCTCGTGCCCCGATGAGGCGACCTGCCCACTGCGCGACGTGATGATCGATGTCCGTGATGCGATGCTGGAGATCCTGGACAAGGAGACGCTGGCCCAAATGGCCGCGCGTGAAGGCCGAGCCTCCATCGATCCTCGCGGCCGCCACGCCGACGCCCTGGCCGGCCGCCGACCCTAGTCGCGGGCGATCCCGATCTGACCGCCGTCAGGCTGGCTGCCGCCTGGCGTCCGCGACCTGCCGCGCCCGGACCACACCGATCAAGGCCGGCACGGCCAATGCGATGCCGATCGGCCAGGCCCAGGCAAAGACGATCAAGGTTGCTGCGCCGATGACGACCCCACCGAGGATCGCCAACTGGCGGCCGATCGCCGGATTGCCACGCACGACGAGCAGTCCGATCAGCGACGGGCCCAGTCCGGCGATCATGGCCAAGGCTCCGGCGGTGGCCGCGAGCATGTCGGCAGGCCGATCTTCCGAGTTCTGCTGGATCGCGACAAGGCCCACTACGGCAAATGCCAGTCCGAACGTCGCCAATGCCACTCCGATCAACGTCAGGACCTGATGAGAACGAGGTTCAGGCATCACGATCTC
>JANNHX010000679.1:0-5095 GCA_031404615.1 Chloroflexota bacterium | reverse complement strand
GTCAGGCCGGCCACCGGGATGGAGAAGCGCCCATCGGCGCTCGTCGGCGCGGTGCGGGCCTGCATCGGGACGGACGAGCGTCCGTGAGGACGCGCCGGACACCGGCGCACTCCTGGCGCTGCGGTGGGTCGTGATCGTCTCGAACGATCCGATCAACCTGATGACCTACGTCACCTACGTCTTCCGCAAGCTCTTCGGCTACAGCCACCCGCGGGCCCACGCGCTGATGCTCCAGGTCCACCTCGAGGGGCGAGCGGTCGTCTCCGGCGGGACCCGCGAACGGTGCGAGCACGACGCGGCACGCCTCCACGCCCACGGGCTGTGGGCGACCATCGCCCAGGGCTGAGGGGCGCATGAGGGAGCCCCCGCCGCCCGTCCTGCGCGTCGGGCGCGAGCGGTTCGACGTGCGTCTCGAGGCGCACGAGCGGCAGATCCTCAGGTCGCTCGTCGCCGAGCTGCGCGGCGAGCTGGACGACCCGACCGGCATGGCCCCGGGCGGCGTGCTCTCGCGACTGTACCCGCCCGCCTTCCCGGACGATCCCGCGGCGAGCGCCGAGTACGCGGACCTCGTCCACGCGGACCTCGCGGAGACGCGGCGGGACCGCGTGGCGGTCGTGGAGGCGACGATCGACGCTGCGTCGCTCGACGAGCCCCAGGCGACGGCCTGGCTCGGGGTCCTCAACGACGCGCGGCTCGTGCTGGGCACGAGCCTGGGATTCGAGGAGGATGCACCCGACGACCTCCCCGACGGCGACGGTCCCGAGGCGATGCGCTACGCGGTGTTCGCGTACCTGGGCTGGCTCGTCGGCGCGTTCACCGACGCCCTCGTGGAGGGCCTGCCCGAGGTGCCGGACGAGATCGGCTGAATCTCGCGTCTCGCGCTTCGTTCGGGGCGTGCGTCACCGGATACGTCCGGGATAGGTGGCCTGTGCCACGATAGGGCCATGCCGGCAGCCACCGCGAAACGTCTCCGCCTCGACCAGCTCCTCGTGGAGCGTGGGCTCGCGCCCACGCGCTCGCGGGCACAGGCGCTCGTGCTCGCCGGCCACGTGCGGGTGGGCGAGGGGGACGGGGCACGACACGACCTCAAGGCCGGGGACCTCGTGGACCGGGGTGCCGCCGTCTCGGTCGCCGGCGGCCGCGAGTGGGTCAGCCGCGGCGCCCACAAGCTCATCGCGGCGCTGGACGCCTTCGAGGTGGCGGTCGCCGGCAAGGTCGCGATCGACGTCGGCGCGTCGACCGGCGGCTTCACGGACGTGCTGCTCGCCCGGGGCGCGTCGCGGGTCTACGCCGTGGACGTCGGCTACGGCCAGCTCGCGGACAAGCTCCGCCGCGACGAGCGGGTCGTCTCCATGGAGCGCGTCAACGCGCGAACCCTGACGCCGGGGACCCTGCCGGAGCCCGTGGACCTGGCCGTCATCGACGTGGCGTTCATCTCGCTCGCGCTGGTGCTGGGCCCCGTCCGCTCGGTCCTGCGTGACGGGCGCGGCCCCATCGTGGCGCTCGTCAAGCCACAGTTCGAGGCGGGGCGAGCGGATGCGAAGGGCGGGGTCGTCCGGGATCGGGACGTCCACCTGCGCGTGTTGCGCGCCACCGCGGCCGCGGCGCAGGGGCTCGGGCTGGGGACGCGGGGCGTCGTCGCCTCGCCGATCCTGGGCCCGGAGGGCAACCGCGAGTTCCTGGCCTGGTTCGGCGCCGGGCCATCGTGCGCGGAGCTGGACGAGCGCATCGAGGCCGCGGTCGCGGCCGCCTGGGAGGACGCCCCATGACGGTCACGCGGATCGGGTTCGCCTACAACCCCACCATCGAGGCCGCTGCGGAGCTTCAGGAGCGCGCCGCCGGCTGGTGCCGGATGCGTGGCGTGGGGTACTGGGCGGCCCCGGCGGGGGAGACGGCGACGCTCGTCGGCGAGCTGCCCTCCACAGACGTCCTCGTGGTCCTCGGCGGGGACGGCACGTTCCTGCGAGCGGCACAGGCCGTCGCCGAGGTGGACGTCCCGCTCCTCGGCATCAACCTCGGCAAGGTGGGCTTCCTGTCCAAGGCGGAGGCCCACCAGCTGGAGGCGATGCTCGGACAGCTGCACACCGGCGCGTTCTCGGTCAGGGAGCGGATGGGCCTCGCCGGGTCGATCCTGCCGGCCGGCCGCCCGGCGTCGACGCAGTTCACCGCGCTCAACGACATCGTCGTCGCGCGCGGCTCGCTGGCCCGCGTCGTGAAGCTGGACGTCACCATCGACGAGTCGCACCTGGCCACCTTCGTGGCGGACGGCCTCGTGGTCTCGAGTCCCACGGGCTCCACGGGCTACTCATTCTCGGCCGGCGGCCCGATCCTCGACCCGCAGAGCCGGAACCTCGTCGTAACGCCGATCGCAGGCTACCTGTCGGCGATCCGGTCCATCGTCGTGTCGCCGCGCCAGGTCGTCCGGGCGCGGGTCGTGGACGCACACGAGGCGCTCGTGTCGGTCGACGGCCGCGAGGACCACAGGATCTCCGTCGGCGACATCGTCGAGGTCCGGGCCCTGGAGCGGCCCATCCGGTTCGTGGAGCCCGATGGCGCGATGCCGTTCTGGGACCTCCTGCGGACGAAGGTCCAGCTGCTGCCGTCCTGACGATGGCGATCGACGCGGTTCCCGGGCGCCCGGGCCGGCTCCTCGAGCTGGCAGTCAGCGACCTCGCGCTGATCGACCGGCTCCGGCTGCCGCTCGCCGCCGGGCTCAACGTCCTCACCGGTGAGACGGGCGCAGGCAAGAGCCTCCTCATCGACGCGCTGGGGCTGGCGACGGGTGCCCGCGCCGACACCTCGCTCGTCCGGCACGGGGCCGAGAGCGCCCGGGTGGAGGCCCTGTTCGACCGCCTCCCGGAGCCGCTGATCGCCGTTCGCGAGGTGAGCCCGTCCGGCCGCTCGACGGCACGCCTGGACGACGAGACCGTCACCGCGGGGCGGCTCGCGATGGCGACAGGCGGGCTCGTCGAGATCCACGGGCAGCATGACCAGCAGCGGCTGCTGGACGAGGACTGGCAGCGGGACCTGCTCGACGCGTATGGCGGGCACGTGGAGGCACGGGCGGCCGTGGCCGCAGCCGTCGACGGCTGGCGCTCCAACCGGACCGCGCTCGCGGCGCTGGCGATGGACCCGCTGGAGCTGCTCCGGCGGCTCGACATCGTCGAGCACGAGGCCGAGGAGATCGAGGCGGGGCGGCTGCGGCCGGGCGAGGCGGACGAGATCACGCGCCAGCTCGCGGCGGCCCAGCACGGCGAGACGATCGCACAGGGGGCGGTCAGCGTCCGCGACACGCTGCTCGAGGAGGGCAGCGGGGCCCGCGAACGTGTCGCGCGCGCCGAGCACGAGCTGCGGTCGCTGGCACGGCTCGACGACCGCTGGGGACCGCTCGCGGACCGCCTCGCGGGTCTCGAGGCGGAGGTCGAGGATGTCGCCGCGGAGGTCCGCACCCTGGCGGAGACCGTTGACCACGACCCGGCGTCCCTGGCGCGCCTGGAGGACCGCCTCGGTGACATCCACCGCCTGCTCCGCCGCTACGGCGAGGACGAGGAGGCCGTCATCGCGCACGGTGAACGGGCGGCCGCGGAGGTCGCCCGCCTCCGCGGCCTCGAGGATGAGCGGGCCCTGCGCGCCACCGAGGACGCACGCCTGCTCCTCGCCGTCGCGGACGCGGCGGCCTTGCTCTCGATCCTGCGCCATGGGACGGGCGACGAGCTCGGACGGGCCGTGTCGTCGGCGCTCGCGGAGCTCGGCTTCCCGGCGGACGCCTTCGCGGTCGCGATGGGTCGCCGGCCCGCCGCGCGTGACGACTCCGCGGTCGAGGTCGACGGCGATGCCGTCGCCTTCGACGCGTCCGGCATCGACACGGTCGTCTTCACCTTCCGGCCAAACCCGGGCGAGCCCGCGCGCCCGCTGGCGAAGATCGCGTCCGGCGGCGAGCTGTCGCGCGTCGCGCTCGCCGTGAAGCAGGTCCTCGCCGAGGTGGACGAGACGCCCGTCCTCGTGTTCGACGAGATCGACACCGGGATCGGCGGGCGCAGCGCGGACCCGGTTGGCCGCAGCCTGTGGACCCTTGCCCGCGCCCACCAGGTGCTGTGCGTGACGCACCTGCCGCAGATCGCCGCCCACGCGGACGCGCACTACCGGATCGCGAAGCGCGAGCGGGACGGACGCACCGTGACGGAGATCACGATGCTTGACCGGGTGGCTCGCGAGGCGGAGCTCGCCCAGATGATCGGTGGTCCCGACGGCGGCGAGGCGGCCATGGCGTCCGCGCGGGAGCTCCTGGATCGTGCCGAGGCGTGGCGCGCGGGCCGTGTCATCGGGGCGGGCGTCTGACGGGGCGGGGGTGAGCGTGTCGCTGACGCCTGACCTCAACGGGGCGATCGAGGGCTACCTCGGGTACCTGCGCGTCGAGCGTGGTGTCGCCGATGCCACGATCCGCGCGTATCGCGCCGACCTCACGGACTTCGCGATGAGCCGGGGCGCCGCGGCAGGATGGGCGGATGGGCCGGATGTGGCGCACCGATACCTCGCGGCGAGGGCGCGGCGGGGGACCGGCCGTGACCCTGGTCTCGCCCCGACGAGCCTGCGTCGCCGAACCGCCGCGATCCGTGGCTTCTATCGCTTCGCGTACGGCGACAGGCTGATCGTCGTGGACGTCGCCGCGCACCTGGACCTGCCGCGCCAGCCGCGGCTCCTGCCCGAGACGCTCACCATCGCCGAGGTCGACCGGCTGCTCGAGGCCGCGGGCGGCATCCCGGAGCTCCGCCGGGGGCGCAAGGGCCCCACGGATGCGGACGGCGTTGCGCTGCGCAACCGGACGCTCCTGGAGCTGCTGTACGCCGCCGGCCTGCGGGTGTCCGAGGCGATCTCGCTGGACGTCGAGCACCTCGTGCGGGACCAGTCGTACGTCCACGTCATCGGCAAGGGGGACAAGGAGCGGGTCGTGCCGGTGGGGGACGTCGCGCTCGGCTGGCTGGAGCGCTACCTCGCCTGGCCGCGGGCCGCGTGGATGGCTGCCGCGGGCGCGTCGGACGGTGCCGGGTCACCCCTGTTCGTCACGACGCGCGGACGTCGGCTCGGCCGCCAGGCG
>JANNHX010000678.1:0-4725 GCA_031404615.1 Chloroflexota bacterium | reverse complement strand
GCCCGGAATCCCGTCGCCTGGCCCGTCTCCGCCTCCAGCGACACGCACAGGTCCCGCGTGTAGCGGGCCATCCAGTACAGCGTCTCGGACGTCATGCCGGACGAGGTGATCAGCCACGCCGCATGCCACGTGGTCCCGGCGGTGAGCTGGCGGCGCTCGAGGAGGACCGTGTCGGTCCAGCCCAGCTTCGCGAGGTGGTAGGCGATGCTGGCGCCGATCACGCCGCCGCCGATGATGACGACCCGTGCCTGGTCCGGGAAGGCGGCCTTCGCCTGCGGCTCGACCATCGTCTGTGCACCCTCGGTACGGCGCGCGGTCCGCCTGACCGGCGGAGATCCCGGGCGCCCGGTTCGCGGATGGTAGTCGCCGGACGACCGGGCGGCGTGCCGGTTGCGCCCGTCGGGCGGAGGGCGGGCAAGGGCCAGGCATCCGCGCGGGCGTGCGCCGGAACCCGGACCCGTGGAATGCCCGCCATGCCTTCGCCCGATCTCACCGACCTCTCCGTCTGGCTCAGCAACCACTGGCCCAGCCTCGTCCTGATCTCGATCCTCCTCTACTTCGCGCTCCGGGGCGCGAAGCCGCTCATTCACAGGCTCCCGGTCCGCGTCGTCAAGGCCCAGGCCGCCACGCTCGGGGACGGGCCGGCGAACGACCAGGAGACGGACCGGCGCGTCCCCACCATCGAGGACCTGCTCAACAAGGTCCTGCGCCTCGCCGTCGTCGGCGGTCTCGTGGTCCTGGTGCTCGGCCTGTTCGACCTGTGGTCCCTGCTTGCGGGCTTCGGCCTCGTTCTCGCGGCCCTCACGTTCGCAGGCCAGAGCATCATCCTCGACATCATCATGGGCGTCCTGATCCTGTTCGAGGGCCAGTACTACAAGGGCGACACCGTACAGATCAACATGATCGATGGCGTCGTCGAGGAGGTCGGCATCCGGCGGACCGTCATCCGGGACGCGCGCGGCACCCTCCACTCGATCTCGAACGGCCTCGTCCGGTCGTCGGCCAACTTCACCCGCACCTACGCCGCGGCCATCCTGGACATCGACGGAGTCGCGGACCGCGACGTCGAGGCCGTGATCACCATGCTGGACGAGATCGGCGCGGACATCGCGGCCGACGAGGCGCTCGCTCCTCTCCTCCAGGACGCGCCCGGCTACTCGGGCACGACCCGGTTCTCGTCGAGCGGCGTGACGCTGAGGCTCTCGTGCCGTGTCCGGCCTGCCGGGCGCGTCCGCGTGGAGACCGAGATGCGCCGCCGGGTGGCGGCGGGGCTGGCGGCGCGCGGCATCGAGCTGGTGCGGCCCGGCTACCAGGGCAAGCCGTAGGGCGCCGGTCGTCGGCCATCCGCCGAATCGCTGACAAGCTGATCGCCGCCATCACCTCGGGCGTGCCCGACCCGCCCGGCGGGACCGTGCCACCCCGACATCGACGGCCGCCGCGCCGGGGACCTGGACGTGCGCCGCGCCTCGATCAGCGCGCAACTCGCTGTGAAGGGCACGGTGGCCGGGGCCGGCACGATCATCGGCGGTGAGCCCATCCCCGACCCGCCGCGGGACTGAACCGCCGCTACTCGCCGGCACGACGGCGAGCGCTCTGGGCTGCCGCCCGAAGCTCCCCCCGGGCAACGAAGAACCCTCCGGCCGACCGGAGGGTCTTGGTCGTGCGTAGAGAGTGGTCGGGGCGGAGCGATTCGAACGCTCGACCTCCTGAACCCCATGCCCGAAATCGGCCCGTTTGCGGGGTGTCCTGAGCACGGAGCCGGACGCTCCCGGACGGGTCCGCACGGTGCGGTAAGGGATGCGGTCAGGGATGGAGGGCCCAAATAGAACACCCCGCCAGGCCCGCTAGCCCGCCGCGCCGCCGTCGTATTGCCGGCCAACCACGAGCGCTAGAGGCGGATGCCAGCCCTCGGCGAACCACTCGTCAACGGCGCCGTTCTCAATGATGCTCAGGTACCGCGTGGCGTCGGCCCACGGCGCCGACCCGAGGTACACGTCCAGGTCCCGCGTCGGACGCTCGCGCGCCACGCGATCGCGATAGAGGAGCCCGACGCGGTAGGCCCAGATCGCCTCGAGTCCCGGCGCCGAACGTGCGATGCGCACCGTCCAGGTCGCCTCATCGGTGGTGATCGTGGCCGCCCGGCGTGACGCCCACGTGATCCCGGCAAGCACGCGCAGGACGATCGCGGCCGCGTCCGGATCCGCCTCGCCGGCGAGCGTCCACTCAGGTCCGGGCCCGATCGCCTCGCGCATCCATCGTACGACCGTCCGCCGGTCCGGTACGACGCCTGCGAGCTCGTCGGCGCTGGCGAGACGATCCATGATCGCGTCCGCGCTCAGGCGTTCCGCGTGGAACTGCCCGATGACGAGCTCCCGGTGCTGAACGTAGGCCCGGCCAGGTCCGCGAGTTCGACGGGGCCTTTTGTCCTGAGTGACCATCATTTGTCCTACCAAACGCCTAGGTGTCCGCCTCGCCTTGAGTCAAAGTGTAACCCGTGGAAGCAACGTCAGGTATCACGTCACTGGACCTCCGCCTCTTCCGGCAGTCAAGGGACCTGACGCAGGCCCAGACAGCCGCGGCGATGGGCTGCGCTCGAATCACGATCACGCGGATTGAGCAACGTCGGACCCCGCCACGCCCGGAGACGGCTCGGCGGTTCATCGCAGCGGTCCTGACGGCCGAGGCTGAACGGGACGCCCGATGACGGCCGAGCCGCTCCTGCTCTCGCCGGGCCAGGCGGCCGAGCGCATCGGATGCGGCCGGAGCGCGATCTACCAGCTCGTGCGGGTTGGACGGCTCGTGGCCGTTCGCCCCCTGAGCGAGGCCGGCGAGCTCCGGTTCCGCGATGCCGACCTCGTGGCGTTCGTGGCGGCCCTCGAGCCCGTCGACCCCGAGGCCGTGCCGGCGAAGGTCGCGGCCACGCCAGCCGCCCCGACCCGTCGACGCACCCGGCGGCCGGCATGAGCTCCGCCAGCCGCTCGCGTCGGGAGCGGGCCCGCCTGGTCCGCGCGGCCGAGCGGCGCGCGGCGAGGTATCGACATGCCGGCGTGGTCCTGGCGCGGATCCGCGCGCTGATTCTCGAGCTCGACGCCGAGCTGGCCGAGCTGGACGCGGCCACGGCTGAGCGTTCCTGATGGGCAGGGGCAAGTCCGCGAAGACGCTCGCGGTGCTGGCCGCCGCCGTCGACGTGATCGGGTCGGCCGATGCGCCGCAGACCGTGCGACAGGTCTACTACCAGCTCGTGGCCAGGCATGTGATCGCCAACAACCGGAGCCAATACCAGCTCGTCAGCAACCTACTGGTCACGGCGCGACGGGATGGCACGATCGCCTGGAGCGCCATCGAGGATCGCCAGCGCAAGCCGCGCGAAGTCGCGATGTGGACCGACCTCCCGGACTTCATCGGGACCGTCGCCCGATCCTATCGGCGCGACGTCTGGCAGGACCAGCCGGCCACCGTCGAGGTCTGGTTGGAGAAGGACGCCTTGAGCGGGATCTTCGCGGACGTCCTGCGCCCGTTCGGGGTCACCCTCAATGTCGGCAGGGGTTACGACGGCTGGAGCTCGATCAACGCGGCCGCGGACCGGAGCCCGGACGTGATCCTCTACTACGGCGACTTCGATGCCAGCGGCGAGGACATGGTGCGGAGCCTGGAGGAGCGCCTGAACGACCTCGGCTGCTACCCCGAGATCACGAAGTGCGCGCTGACCTTCGATGACATCGAGGCGTACCAGCTCCCTCCCGACTTCGCGAAGGCCACCGACAGCCGGGCGCCCGCGTTCGTCGCCAGGTACGGCAACCGCTCGTCGGTCGAGCTGGACGCCCTGCCCGTCGACGTCCTGCGCGAACGGATCCGCTCATCGGTTGCCGACGTGATGGACCTCGACGCCCTGGCGACGTCGGGACGCACCGAGGCCGAGGAACAGGTGAAGCTCCTCGCCCTATTGGCTGACAAGTCATGACCGCCGCCGAGCCCGCGTCGTGGGATGACGACGACGCGCCCGAGACAGTCCCGGAGGAGCCGCCGGACCTGATCGTGCTCCCCGTGGCGGATCCGTTCGAGGACACCGCCGAACCGGAGGCCCTGCCAGCATCCCTGCGGGACCTCGCCTACGCCGCCTACCGCGAGGCGAAGCGCATCGGCTCGGCCGAGTGGGACAACGCGACCGAGGAGGAGCGCGCCGCGTTCATCGCCGGACGGATCGTGATGACCGCAGGGTACGTGGAGTCCCTGGCCCGCGTCGGCTACACCGGGCCGGGCGCGGCAGCCCGCTACCTGGCCGACGTCGTGAGTATGTGGGCGCCAGGCGAGACGCCCGCCCCCTCCGGCGCCGCGAGCCGTCCGGACGCCACCGGCACTGGCGTCCGCCCGATGACCGACGTGGACGACGCGCCTCCGCCCCCGCCGCTCGTGGGCGAGTACCTGGCGCTCCACCCGGGCGAGGCCGCGATCATCTACGGCCCTGGCGGATCGACCAAGGGCACCACGGCCGCATGGCTCGCCCTCCGGCACGTCCGGGACGAGCTCGAGGCCGCGGTGTACGTGCTCGACTTCGAGCACCACGAGGCCGAATGGGGCGGCCGGCTCCGGCGGCTCGGGGCGGCCGATGCCGAGCTCGGGCGGATCCACTACGCATCGCCGTACGGTGCGGAGTGGACGGCCCCGCGCGGGCTCCTGGCGGACGTGGCCGGCGACGTCCGGGCCGACTGTGACCGGCTCGGGGTG
>JANNHX010000677.1:0-19653 GCA_031404615.1 Chloroflexota bacterium | reverse complement strand
TCCCGTTCAAGCACGTCATCCCCACGCACCAGGGGCGTGCCGCGGAGAAGATCCTCTACACGGCCATCGGCGGCCAGGGAAAGGTCATCCCCAACAACACGCACTTCGACACGACCCGCGCCAACGTCGAGTTCACGGGCGCCGAGGCCGTGGACCTCGTCATCGCCGAGGCGCGCCAGCCGTCGCTGATCCACCCGTTCAAGGGGAACATGGACGTCGCGGCGCTGACGCGGCTGCTCGAGGAGCGGGGCGACGCGATCCCGATCGTGGTCATGACGATCACGAACAACTCGGGCGGCGGCCAGCCCGTGAGCCTCGAGAACCTGCGCGCCGTCCGAGCGATCTGCAACCGCTTCGGCAAGCCGCTCTTCCTCGACGCCTGCCGGTTCGCCGAGAACGCCTGGTTCATCAAGGAGCGCGAGCCCGGGCAGGGCGACCGTCCGGTCATCGACATCATCCGCGAGATCGGCTCGCTCGTTGACGGCATGACGATGTCGGCCAAGAAGGACGCGCTCGTCAACATCGGCGGCTGGCTGGCGATGAACGACGATGCGCTCGCCGAGCAGAGCCGGAACCTGCTGATCCTCACCGAGGGCTTCCCGACCTACGGCGGCCTGGCCGGCCGCGACCTCGAGGCGATGGCCCAGGGCCTGCGCGAGGTCGTTGATGAGGACTACCTGCGCTACCGAGTCCGCTCGACGCAGTACCTGGGCGACGCGCTCGTCAAGGCCGGGATCCCGTGCGTCCAGCCGTTCGGCGGCCACGCGGTCTACCTCGACGCGCGGGCGCTGCTGCCCCACATCCCGCCGCTCGAGTACCCGGGCCAGGCGCTGGCGGTGGAGCTGTACCGCGCCGGCGGCATCCGTGGCTGCGAGATCGGGACCGTGATGTTCGGCCTGCGCCCGGACGGGACGGAGACGCCGGGGCCGATGGACCTCGTCCGCCTCGCGATCCCGCGCCGGACCTACACGCAGAGCCACATCGACTACGTCATCGAGGTCGCGCAGGACGTGGTGGGGCGCGCCTCCTCTCTGCGCGGCTACCGGATGGTGAAGCAGCCCCGGCAGCTGCGGCACTTCACGGCGACGTTCGCGCCGCTCGGCTAGAGCCCGGATCCACCGGTCGAGCGCCGCAGGTCGCCGCTCCAGGCGCGCTCAGGCCAAGGCGGCGACGAGCACGGAAGCGAGCGCACCCCATGGTGCGTGCGTGACGCGCACCACACCCTCCGAGGGCCGAGGTGAAGCTCCCGCGGGCCCTCGGCCCGAGGATCGCATGGGCGCGCGAGATGCGAGCGGAGATCGGTGGATCCGGGCTAGGGTTCCTGCGTGCAGATCCTCGTCGTCGACGGACCCAACCTCAACCTGGTCGGGACCCGCGAGCCGTCCATCTACGGGTCGGAGACCCTCGACCAGGTCCACGATCGGGTACGGGCCCGCGCGGGCGTGCTGGGCGTGACCGTGGACTTCTTCCAGTCGAACCACGAGGGCCGGATCATCGACCGGCTCCACGAACGGAACTTCGACGGGGCCGTCGTCAACGCCGGCGGCCTCACCCACACGAGCGTGGTGCTGCGCGACGCGCTCCTCGCGGTCTCGCGGCCGTTCGTGGAGGTCCACCTCTCCGACCCGTCGAAACGCGAGCCGTTCCGGAGCGTCAACGTTCTCCACGACATCGCGATCGCGAGCGTCGTCGGGCAGGGGCCGCACGGGTACGTGGTGGGGCTCGACGCCATCGTGGAGCACCTGCGCCGCGCCGGCGGCTGACCCCATGGCCAGGGAGCGACCCGTCCGCGAGCGGGACCGGTACGCACGCGCCTCGCTGCGCGAGCAGGCGGGCGACGCCCTCACGGAGCTGCGGGGACACCCGGGCGTGATGACGCTCCTGGCCTTCCTGGTGGGCGGCTGGCTCGTGCTCACGATCACGAGGCCGCCGGTGATCCAGGTCGCCGACCTGGAGATGGGCGACTGTCTGTACATCCACGCCCCGGACGCCGACACGGACGCTCCCGGCGGCCGGCCCGCGGGTACCGCCACGGGAGCCATTGCCGCGCTGTACGGCCAGGGCGCCGAGGGCGCGGCCTGCGACGCGTCGCACAGCCACGAGGTCGTGGACGTGTTCTCGGTGGCGGACCCTGCCGGCGCCCCGTATCCGGGCTGGGCCACGATGATCCGCGACCGTGATGAGGCCTGCGTCGCGGCGTTCACCGCCTGGGTGGGCCATGCGCCGGAGGGCTCCGAGCTGGAGCGCGTGGTCGCGGTCCCGAGCGAGAAGGCGTGGGGGACCGGCGTTCGCGCCGGGGCGTGCCTCGTGGCCCGCGCGGACGGGCAGTTCCTCGCCGGCTCGGCGAAGGGCTCTGGGATCTAGGCCTGCACGGGGGCCCCGGGCCGCGACGCCCGCGACGCGCGCATGCCCCCGACCGCCGCGGCGACCGACGCGACGACGAACGCAAGCATCGAAAGCACGGTCACCACGCCCCCCACCTGCCACGCAGCGGGGATCGTGAACAGGTCGCCGACCACGACCCGGATCACGAGCCCTGCGTGCAGCAGCGCGAGGTGCCCGTAGAACCACGGCCGGTACGGGAGCGGCACCCGGAGCACCGAGGGCAGGATGACGGGCGCGTGCCCGTAGACCATCGAGATGACGAAGCCCAGGAACAGCGCGTGGAGCATCGCGTCGCGGGCGAGGGCCGGGGCGGTCGCCCCGAAGGCCAGCCAGGCGGCCCCGCCGACGGCCAGCCACGCGTAACCCGCGAGCAGGCAAAGCGCGATGAACCGGGTCACGCCCGGGAGCCGCACGGTGCGGCGGGCGATGTCGAACCGGGCGAGCCACGCGGCGAGCCCGAGGAGCCCGAGGCCGCCGAGCCGCAGCCCGAGGTCCGGGAGCCAGGCCGCCAGCACGACGCCCGCCCCGAACGGGAGCATGGCGGCGAGGAAGAGCCGCCGCCGGAACGGCGTGAGGAGCGCCATCCGGGCCAGCTCGAGACGCTCCCCGGCAACGGTCAGGATCAGCAGCGCGGCGAGCGCGGGGACGGCGTCGCCGACGGGGCGGCCGGCCTGGAGCAGCGCCGCTGCGAGCACCCAGCCCAGCGCGCCCCCGGCCTGGACCCAGGTGTGGATCGCACGGTCCTGCCCGAGGAAGACCAGGTACATCGCGAGGTAGACCACGGACGCGACGGCAATGAGCGTCGTCACGAGGAGCGCCGGCGCTCCGGCGATGAGGGCAAGACCCGCGAGCCCGCAGGCGAGCGGCGCCACGTAGCCCCAGGCGCGCCCAAGTGCGACGGCCCGCTCCATCGCGATGAGCGTGCCGAGGAACCCGAACGCCATGAGCAGCCCGTGCGACCCGCCGAGGCGCGCCGCCGGCGACGGGCCCGTCACGCCCAGCAGGACCAGCGCCCCGAACAGACCGGCGAGGAGCGAGGCGCCCGCGAACAGCACGAGCCCGAACCGTCGGGGCGAAGGGCGGGGGGCGGTCGTTGACCCCCGTCCCGCCGCGGCTCCCCGCCCGGGGACAGGTCGCGCGGGCGTGATCATCCCGGCCACCCGAGCGTCCGCCGCGCATTGTCGCTCATCAGCGCCGGGCTCCAGCGGGGCTCGTGGACGATCTCCACCTCGACGCCCAGGATGCCCGGCAGCCGCAGGACGGCGAACCGAACCTGGTCCTCCAGGAACGCGCCGATGGGACAGGCCGGCGTCGTGGTCGTGAGCGTCACGTAGGCGATGCCGTCGCTCACGGCGACGTCGTAGACGAGCCCGAGGTCCACGAGGTTGATGCCGAGCTCCGGGTCGATGACCGTGCGCAGGGCAGCGTGGACCGGCGCCGGGTCGTCATCGAGCCCCAGGAAGACGGCGAGCCCGGGGTCGGCACCGGGTGCGGCGCCGAGGCCGGGTACGGCACCGGGTGCGGCGGGCTGGGCCGTGGCGGGGTCGCTGGTCAACGGATCAGGCACGGGGCATCCTCTCGAGCCGGGCGACGCACAGGTCGGGCCGGACGAACGGCTCGATGGACACCGCGTCCCGCGGCGAGCCAAGCTCGTGGAGCGCGCCCCGGAGGAACCCGAGATGGACGCCGCACACGGCGGGGAGCCGGTGGCGCTCGATGGGCTGGAACGGGCAGGCGTGGAGCCGGACCTCGTCGTCCCCGACCGCGATCGGCTCCGGCGCGAACCCGGCCTCCGTGAGGAGCCCGGCCATGGCGGCCATCGGCTCCGGGGGGACGCCGGCCGGGGCTGCGTCACGAGCTGCTGCGGCGGCGGCGCGGCCCCAGCGCCGCCCGGCGGCCGACCAGAGGGCCGGCGCGTCAGGGAGCTCCGCCACCTCGTCCGCGAGCACATCTGCGAGGACCCGGTACGGATCCTCCGGCTCGGGGGCCAGCCCGAAGCGCAGACCCGGCCGGCCCCGACCGCTCGGGGCCGCGACGGAGGCACGGACGAGGCCGGACTCCTCGAGACGACGCAGCTGCTCGCGGACGGAGTTGGGGTGCAGCGCGAGACGTTCGGCCAGCGCCCGGACCCCGAGGGGGGCCGCGGCCTCCCGGAGGGCATCGAGCAGCGCGCGGCGCGTGGGGTCCGCGAGGACGGCGTGGCGGTCGGCGGGGTGCATGCTTGCATTTTGCACGGTGTAGGCCGTACATTTCAAGTGCCAAGTTCAGACGCCCCGATGGAGCCACCGATGACCGAGTCCGAGCCCACCCGAATCGACCTGCGCGGCATGCCCATGGACCCCCGCCACCAGCTGCTGTTCAGCACGCTGTTCGGCCTCGGGGTCGGCGAGACGATGGAGGTCACGAACGACCACGACCCGTCCGGGCTCTCGTACCGCCTCGTGGCGGAGCATCCGGGCCGCTACGGGTGGACATGGCTGGAGCAGGGTCCCGTGGACTGGCGGTTCCGCGTCGAGTGCCTCGCGGATGCGCCCGCCGAAGCCTGAGCCGCCGAACACGGCCGTGCGGAGGCTTGGGGCTCAGTCAGCCGCCGCGGCGGCCGCCCCAACGCCACTGGATGCTCCCCGTATAGCAATGGTCCAGGTAGTCGCACAGAGCGCGTGACATGTCCCACGTCCTCCCTGCCACGTACGGGCCGCGGTCGATGACGGGGACCGTGATCTGGCGCCCGTTGGCCGGATTCCGGAACGTGACCAGCGTCCCGCACGGCAGGCTCCGGTGGGCCACGCCGAGGATCGTGCGCGAGTACGTCTGTCCGCATGCGGTGCCGTTGCCGAAGAACCCGGGGCCGTACCAGCTGATGTCCGGGTCGAACCGCCAGTAGTTCTTCACGATCACGCGGGCCCGCGCGGCGGGCTGCACGGCGGGCGGCCGCGAAGCCGGCGTGGTCGGGGTGCCGGGCTCGGTGAACGTCGAACCGGGCCCAAGCCTTTCGGCGGAGCCCGTCGCGAGGTCGTCGTCGGGAATCGCCATCGCCGTCGAACCAGCGGGCAAGGCGATCGAGACGGCCGTCAACGTGGCCGGTGCGATCGTCCGGGTGGCGCTCGGGGTACGCGAGCCCGCAGGTTCAGGAACGGCGACCAGGGCGGACGCGGCCATGAGTGCCGCGAACGCGACGATGAGCCTGGTTCGCACGATGTCTCAGCAATCTACCTCCCGGTGTCAAACCTGGCGAGCGCGGCGGCGCGATAGGCTGCCCGTGTGACGAGCCCGCGCACGGTACCGGCGCCCGACGGCGAGCGCACCCTGACGTTCGACGGGCCCCTGGACCTGCGGCGCACGCTCGGGATCCACGGGCGCGGGGCGAGCGACCCGGCGTTCCGGTTCGAGGTGTCGGGCACCACCTGGCGCGCCACGCGGACCCCGGCCGGTCCAGTGACCCTGCTCGTGGAGGCGCGTGACGGAGGCGTGCGGACGCGGGCGTGGGGGCCCGGGTACGTGTGGGCGCTCGCAAGCCTCCCGGGCCTCCTCGGCCTCGACGACGATCCGGGCGCGCTGGTCCCCGTCCACGAGGCGGTGGCCGTCGCCGTGCGCCGCAGCCGCGGCCTGCGGATCGGGCGGACGCTCGCGGTCCACGAGGCGCTGGTGCCGGCGATCCTTGAGCAGAAGGTCACCGGCGACGAGGCGCGTCGGGCCTGGCGGGGGCTCGTCGCGCGCTACGGCGAGGACGCGCCGGGCGGGTTTCCGCTGCGGCTGCCCCCGGCGCCCGAGGTCCTCGCGGCGCTCCCCTACCACGCGTTCCACCCGCTGGGGCTGGAGCGGCGGCGCGCGGAGCTGCTCCGGGCGGTCTCCCGCGAGGCCCCGCGGCTGGAGCGGCTGGGCACGGCGGCCGCCGGACCGGGAGCGGAGGAGCCGGCACGGGCGGCCGCCTACGCCGCGCTGCGGGCGTTCCCGGGGATCGGGCCCTGGACGGCGGCCGAGGTTGGGATGCGCGCGTTCGGGGATTCGGACGCGGTCAGTGTCGGGGACTTCCACATCCCGGACATGGTCGCGTGGGCCCTCGCCGGCGAGCCGCGGGGCACGGACGAGCGGATGCTGGAGCTCCTCGAGCCCTACCGCGGGCAGCGCGGCCGGGTGATCCGCCTCCTCGAGCTCGCAGGCATGAAGGCGCCGCGCCGCGGCCCGCGGCTCTCCTCGAGACGCATCGCGGACCTGTGAGGGTCGTGCGCGGGACGCGTTCCGGGGCTGACGGTGTGCCGGCCCATCCGGAGGGGCCCGACCGGGGTTGGGCTCAGCCGGCGACGGCCTCCTCGCGCATGCCCCACGGCGAGCCGTACTCGACGAGCAGGTCCAGGAACGGCTTGGGCTCGAAGGCCTCCGGGCCCAGGACACCGGTGCCCGACCAGGTCCCGCGCGCGAGCAGCTCCAGGCCGATGATCGGGTTGATCGCGGTCTGCCAGACGACGGCCTGCGAGCCGTACTCCTTCCACGACCAGTCGCTGTCCACGACGTGATAGAGGTACACCGCCCGCGGGTTGCCGTCCTTGCCCTTGCCCGTGACCCAGGTCCCGGCGCAGGTCTTGCCGTGCATCCGGTCGCCCAGGCCCGCCGGGTCCGGCAGGCAGGCGGCCACGACGTCGCGCGGCGAGACCGCGACGCCCTTGACGCTGACGGGATCGGTCCTGTCGAGGCCCAGCGAGTGCAGGACCTTGAGCACGTTGATGAACTCGTCGCCGAGGCCGTACTTGAAGGTCACGCGCCTGGCCTTGACCCAGCGCGGGATCAGCAGGACCTCCTCGTGCTCCACGTTGACGCACTCGACGGGGCCGATGCCCTCCGGGAACTCGAACGTCTCGGGCTCGGAGAACGGCGGCGTGGTATACCAGCCCTTGCTCTCCTCCCAGATCACGGGCGGGTTGAGGCACTCCTCGATCGTCGTCCAGATGGAGAACGACGGGGCGAAATCGTAGCCGTCGACGACCAGGTTGGCCCCGTCGCGGACGCCGGCCTCGTCGATCTCGCTGAACAGCTCGTCCTGCGCATAGCGCGCGAAGATGTCCGAGAGCCCGGGCTCCACGCCGAGGCCCACCAGCGCGAGGCGACCCGAGGCGGCCAGGTGGGCCGACATCTCGAACTGGCGGTCGCCGAGCTTCTCGCCCGTGAGCTCGTAGGGCTTGTCCGGGTGCGGGTGGGACAGGCTCATCGCCATGTCCATGTAGTCCACGCCGGCCTCGTGGCAGGCATCGAAGATGGGCATGACGAAGCGCGGGTCGACCGCGTTGAGGACATGGGTGACGCGCTGCTCGCGGATGAGCGCGACCATCGACGCGACGTTGGACGCATCGACACGGGCACCGCTGAAGCGCGCGTCGTCCGCGACCTGCGCGAGCGCGTGCTCGACGCGGGCCGGATCGTAGTCCGCCGCCACCAAGTGCTCGAAGAACCCGCGCCGGGCCGCGATGGCCACGGCCGCGGTACCGACGCCGCCGGCGCCGACGACCAGGATGCGCATGTTCCGGTTCACCTCTGGAGGGGCGGGCGACGGGACGCCGGATCGCCACGCGTGTTCGGTTGGCCCATCTCACCCTGAGTGGCCGCCATGATGGCAGACGGTCCCGTCATGCGGTCCCGGGCTCCTCCTGGAACGTCTCGGGCCGCCGGCGGAAGAACGCCGGTGAGCGCCATCACCAGAGCCCCATCAGGACGAGACCCAGGAGCAGGGAGGCGATGGTGATCGCGAGCAGCGCCGTGATGCCGAACCACGTGACGCCCGAGAAGGTCGCATCGGGGTTGGCCATCTCCATCGCGGATGCGATGAACGCCCACCCGAGCGTGAGGCCACCGGCCACCGGGAGCACACCGATCAGCACGAAGTTCCTGACGCTCTTGCGCAACTGGTGCCGGGCCGGGGCTGGACGCACGGCAGATCGCACACCTGCGGGCGGGCGGCCGCAAGGGTCCTGTGGCACGGGCGGAGCGGTCGTCGCGGGACGGGCAGCGGGGACGTCCCGGTGTGAGCCGGGCCGCTCCTTGGGTTCGCCTCGGATACGCCTCGGGATGGTGAAAGGGGACGCCCGACCGCTGGGCGTTCTCGCTCACGCCGCCAGGTGGTGAGTGACACCGGCCGAGCGGGGCGACGTCACCATCACCACACGGAGGCGTAGGTGAGAGGACGGGCACGCGGCCTGCGCAGGGCGGCATGCCGCGTGGAGGCGGCCGCAAGGTCGCGCCTGCTCGAGTGCCGCGGGCTACGGCGTGTAGAAGTCCGTCACGAGGCGTGTGTGGCCGTTCGCCTTCCACACGCCGATGCCGACGTACCGGAACGTGGCGTTCTTGATGTTCTTCCAGTGGCCGCCACCGGTCGACTTCTCGCGCTGGAAGGCGAGATGCGACGCGAGCACGGAAGCGCGGCTGGTGGTGTCGTAGCAGCCGATGTTCTCGCCCCACGTCCAGCCGCGGTAGCCCGCGTTGCGGAGGCGCGCACCGGGGTCACCATGCTTGCAGGCTCCCGTCGTCGCGATCCTCTTGGCCCACGAGCGGGCGACGCTGGAAAGGCCGGCGCTGTGCTTGAGCGGCGTGACGTACTTGCTGTACCTGCCGGTGCCGTACCCCACGCACGTGCCGTCCTTCTGCACCCACCCGCCGGTCCGGGTGCAGTTGAGGAGGCCGAGGTAGTACGTCTCGGCGATGTACCAGGGGGGCGTCGCCGCGGACACGCCCGTGGGGGCGGCGGCCGACACGCCGAAGGCGAACAGGGACGCGAACACGCTCGCGGCGACGAGCGCCGAGAGCCGGGAGCTGAGGGACGCCCGCTGGGCGCCTGGGTGAAGCGATCGCACGACCGGATCCTCTCTACCTGACGACGCCGGGACGACCGGCGTCGACGAAACGAACGTCGCTCCGACCACCGGTGATGCCGGCGGCGAGGGAGCGCTTGGACGGGGCAAGGCTACCCGGCCGGGCGGCATCGTGCCCTCCCCCGGAAGGACCACGGCGCCCGACAAGGGTCCCGGGGCAGGCGTCCTCAAACCGGTTCGCGGGCCCTGGCGTATCCTCCGCTGACCGATGGCAGCGCTCTCCGTCCCCCATCGCACGCTCCGCCTCGCCGCCGCCCTCGTGCTGGCGCTGGGTCTCCTGCCCGTGCCCGGGGCGGCCGCGAAGGAGCCCCCGTACCGGCTGAATCTGGGGACCTCGCGCGACTACGTGCGCCAGACCACCTTCGTCCAGTGCGTCGGCGCCAGCGTGCAGATGATGCTCAACATCATCGAGCCTGGGGCGGACCGGACCCGCCGGACGCAGCGCGAGCTCCAGGTGACCGCGCGCACGTGGAGCGGTCCGCGCCCGGACGGCAGCTCGCGCCAGGGCGCCGGGGTCTCGGGCTGGGCAGCGGCACTGGTGATCAACCGCGCGGGCCCGTACCGCGTCGTTGGTGCGGACACCCTCCAGGAGGCGATGCAGATCGCCGCCACGGCGATCCGCGAGTACCGGCGGCCCGTGGGCCTGCTGGTGTGGCAGGGCCGCCACGCCTGGGTCATGAGCGGCTTCGAGTCCAGCCGCGACCCCGTCGACGGCTCGTTCCGTGTCATGAAGGCGTACATCCTCGACCCGCTCCACCCGTACGGCTCGGACCGATGGGGACCCAGCCCCGCGCCCGGGACGGCGATCGGCGTCGAGACGGTGGGCCGCCAGTTCGTCCCGCGCCGGACCGGCGGGTCGTGGAACCGCCTCCCGGGCATGCGCCGCTTCGCCGGCCAGTACGTCCTCGTCGTCCCGTCCGGCTCGATCCGCCCCGGCATCGACTGACCGGGGCACGTCGCCCGCAAGGAGCCCGACCGCCGCTGCGGTACAGTGGGCAACGGGTCCGCCTTCTCCTCCCGACCCGCGGCGCGACCCCCCGATCGGAGCTCCTCCATGAAGACGACCCGCGCCCTCGCCGACCTCGGCCAGAGCCTCTGGCTGGACAACATCACGCGCCCCCTGCTCGACAGCGGCACCCTCGCCCGCTACATCGACGAGCTGGACGTGACCGGCCTGACCTCCAACCCGACGATCTACGACCGCGCCATCGGCGGCTCCGACAGCTACGACGCCGAGATCGCGGCGGCCGCGCACGCCGGCAAGACGGGTGAGGACACGTTCTTCGAGGTCGCGCTCTCCGACCTGCGGCGCGCCGCGGACCTGTTCCGCCCCGTCCACGACCGCACGGACGGCGTCGACGGCTTCGTCTCGCTCGAGGTCTCCCCGCTCCTGGCCTACGACACCGCGGCCACCGTCGAGCAGGCGAAGCGCCTCCACGCGCAGGGCGACCGGCCAAACCTGTTCATCAAGATCCCGGGCACGCCCGAGGGCCTGCCGGCCATCGAGGAGGCGATCTTCGCCGGCGTGCCGGTGAACGTCACCCTGCTCTTCTCGCCGGCCCAGTACCTGGCCTGCGCCGAGGCGTACACCCGCGGCATCGAGCGCCGCGTGGCCGCCGGCCTGTCCGCGTATGTCGCCTCGGTCGCCTCGCTGTTCGTCAGCCGCTGGGACCCGGCCACGGCCAAGCTGCTCCCGGCCGACATGCAGAACCTGCTCGGTCTCGCCATCGGCCGCCAGAGCTACGTGGCGTATCGCGAGTTCCTCGCCTCGGAGCGCTGGGGGAAGGTCGCGGCCGCGGGCGCGAAGCCGCAGCGCCTCCTGTTCGCCAGCACCGGCACCAAGGACCCGTCCCTGCCGCCGACGCTCTACATCACGGGGCTCGCCGCCCCGGACACGGTCAACACCATGCCCGAGGAGACGCTCCTGGCCACCGGCGCGTCCGAGGAGGCCGTCGAGGCCCTCCCGGTCACGGCAACGGGTGTGCTTGCGCCGTTCGCCAACGCCGGCGTGAACGTCGACGCGGTGGCCAACGAGCTCCAGACGAAGGGCGCCGAGTCCTTCGTGGGGTCCTGGACCTCGCTGCTGGACCGCATCGCGTCCAAGGTGACCCTGGTCGCCTAGGACTCTCGCCGTGCCGAGGTTCGAGCCGTCGCCGACGACCCTGGTCGAGCGCTTCGACGCGGTCGCCGCGCACCACCCGGCCGCACAGCGCCGGAAGATCTTCGGCTACCCGGCGCTGTTCGTCGGGGGGAACATGGCCACGGGCCGGTTCGCCGGAGACCGCTCAACCCGGCTGGACCTCCTCGGGCGGGCGCACGGCCTGGAACGAGCGGTAGAGCAGCAAGTCGTAGACGATCTTGAGGCAGCCCGCGATCACGAACGGCGCCCCGGCGAGGCCCGGGATGCCCACCAGCGGCGCCGAGATCACCGGCGCCGCGGCCGCCCCGACGCTCCGGGCGATCCCCGTGACTCCGGCGGCCGCGGACCGCTCGTCGGGATCGACGACGGCCATCGTGTAGGACTGCCGGGTCGGCACGTCCATCTGGCTGATCGAGAACCGCAGCAGCAGCACGAGCGCGGCCAGCTCGAGCGATGGCATGAACGGGACCAGGATCAGCAGCATGTTCGATGGGAGGTGGGTGTAGACCATTGTCCGGATCAGGCCGATGCGGGCGGCCAGGGGCACGGCGAGCAGCGCGGAGATCCCGGCCAGCAGGTTCGCGACGAAGAGGACGGCACCGATGAGCGCCGGGCTGGCGCCGAACCGCAGGTGGAACCAGTAGGCGATGAGCGCCTGGACCACGAACCCGCCGCCGAACGCGTCGAGTGCGAACAGGGCCGACAGCCGGGCGACGGTCCGCTGTGAACGGTGCAGGCCGAGCCGGCGGGCCACGGTGACGTCCGGCGCGTCACGCACCTCGATGGCCGGGGACACGCGCGTGAACAGCGCCGCGAGGATGAGACCCAGGACCGCGTAGACGACGATGACGTCGCGGTAGGCGTCGGCGTGGGCGAACCCGGCACCGATGAGGGCACCGGCCGCGAACCCGCCGGCCAGCGCACCGGCCGCAGTCGAGAACGAGGCGAAGAGGTTCCACCACGCGAGCACGCGCGTGCGCTCCCGGTCCTCCGTGGCCTGCGCGAGCGATGCCTGCTCGACCGCGAGGAACGGGCCCACCTCGTTTCCGCTGGGACTGATCACCCCGACGATGGCGGCCGCGAGCAGGACGACGAAGACGTCCGTGACCGCGAACGCGACGCCCGCGAGACACATAAGCCCCGCCCCGACCAGGAGGACCTTCCTGCGTCCGACGCGATCCGCGTGCGTCGTGAGCCAGAGCGAGATCACCGCGTCCCCGGCGAGGGTGAGGCCCAGCAGCAGGCCGATGCTGAGGTCGCGGAGGCCGAGCGACGCGAGGTACAGCACCAGGACCACCGACACGAGCCCGTAACTGAACATCCGCAGCGAGCGGGTGAGGAACAGCAGGCGCGCGTCACGACCGAGCGCGGGCAGGCGGCTGGAAGCGGCCATGACCAGGGCGGAACCTCGGTTCGGTGGGATGAGCCCCGCTGATGATGCCCCCTCGCCGGCCGGCGCGTGGGCCGGCGCGTGGGCCGCCGCCGGAGGGCTCGACGGGCCCGTTCGCGACGACACTGGCGGCCGTTCGCGAACACGGAGTTGCGTTCCTGCGGATTTGGCGTATAGTCCCGCGACGCCCCATCGTCGGGCGCATCAGCCCAGCGCGGCCGACTCGATCCACCACCTCACGGTTTCCGCGGAGGCCCGATCGCGGACACCGTCGCCACTACAGGAGTGGATCGTCTCCATGAACGTCGACAAGACGCTGACCTGCAGCGACTGCAACCAGTCGTTCACCTTCACTGCTTCCGAGCAGGATTTCTACGCTGAGCGTGGCTTCACCGAGCCCCGCCGCTGTCCCACCTGTCGCGCGGCCCGCAAGGCGCAGCGTGGCGACGCCGGTGGTGGCAGCAGCTACAGCTCCGGTGGCGGCTACGGCGCCGGCACTCGCTCCGGCGGCGGCGGCGGCGGTTACGGCGCCCCGCGCGGCCCGCGCGAGATGTTCACCGCCACCTGCTCGGCGTGCGGCCAGGAGACCGAGGTCCCCTTCCGCCCCACGTCCGGCAAGCCGGTCTACTGCTCGGCCTGCTTCGCGCAGCGCCGCGCCTAGTCCATGACCGAGCTCCGTCGTCCCGGCAACGGGCTGCCCTCGCGGCGCCCGTCCCCTGAGCCCGATGCCCGCAAGCACGTGATTGCCGAGTACCGGCATTCTGCCCAGCAGGTCACGTGTGTCTGCGGCTGGATCGGCAGCTCAGAGTCGCCGGACGGCAGGACCTCGGACTGGAGCCGCCACGTGACGGCGGGCCGTACCGGCCAGGCCTAGCGCCTGGGGGTTCGCCCCAACCTCACCACTCAGCGGCACGCTCGGCCGCCGGCACCGCCGGCGGCCGTTGTGATTCCCGGGGCACGCCGGACGATGAGGCGGGGCGCCGGCCGATGAGGCGAGAGTGCCGCCGCATGATCCGGCCGAGCGCCGTGGCCGCATGATCCGGCTGTGGATCGATTCGCGACCCCGCGAGCGTGACTCGAGCCCGGAACTGCACGGAACAGGCTCGAGCCGTGCGGCAGCACCCCGGATTCGATCCATACAGGGATCACGTCGACCATCGCGACCACGGTCCAGCCGTGGCGCATCAGCTCCCGGTCGTCAGCCCCCGGTCGTCAGCAGCTCGACGGCCTTCTTCACCTGGAGGTCCGTCGCCGCCGCGAAGTCGCTCGCGCTCATCTCCCGCAGAGCGTCGGGGAGCAGCGGCTGCGCGTCCTCGGCCAGGACCACCTTGACGTCCGGGTCCAGACCCTCGTGCCAGATCGGGCGGCCGCCGCGCGTCAGCCAGCGCTCCACGCCGATCCGCATCGACGACCCGTCCGACAGGTCGAACCGCCCGAGGACCGTCCCGGTCCCGAATGTCTTCTCGCCCACGACCTTGCCCCGCTTCGCGTCCTGGATCGCGCCCGTGACGATCTCCGCGGAGCTCGCCGTGTCGCCGTTGGCGAGCACCACGATCGGGAAGTCGGTCGCGAGTCCGCCGGGCACGACCTTGCCGTCCTTGCGCTCGCCGCTGCGGTCGAAGGACTGGTAGACGATGCCGTCACCGACGAACTGGCTCGCGACGCCGATGGCTTCGTTGACATAGCCGCCCGGGTTGGACCGCATGTCGAGGACGATGCTCCTGGCACCCTTGGCCTTGGCGCCGGTGATCGCCAGCTTGAGCGAGTCCGTGGCACCGGTCGCGAACTGCTCGAGGCGGATCATCGCGACATCCGTCCCGGGGACCATAGCCCACGAGATCAGGGGCAGGTCGAACTCACGGCGGGTGATCGTTACGTCGAAGTCGGCCCTGTCGGCACGCTCGATCGTGAGCGTGACCTTCTCGCCCTCGGGCCCGCGGACGCGGGAGACGGTCTGGTCGACGGTCTCGCCATCGGTGGTCTTGCCGTCGACCGCCACGATGTGGTCACCACGCTTGAGGCCGGCCTCCTCGGCCGGGGTGCCCGGGAAGACGGTGCTGACCTGGATACGGCTGTCGTCATCCTCGCTGACCTGGACGCCGATGCCGACGAACAACCCGGAGAGGGACTGCTCGGCGGCCTTGGCCTCCTCGGCGGTCAGGAACGAGGTGTGGCCCTCGTCGCCAACCGCCGTCGTCATGCCGCGGATGGCACCGTAGGCCATCTCCTGGTCAACGAGGCCCTGCGGGTCGACGTAGTTGTCGTGGATCGTCTTCCAGGCCTCGTTGACGAGGTCCAGGTCCGCCGTCCCGCCATCGCTCGAGGCGGTGGGGGCCGCCGTGGAGACGGGCCGGGATGCCGTGCCGAGGGCCCCCGTGCGCTCGGCGAAGACGCCGCCCGCGAACATGACGACCGCGAGGACCGGCGCCAGCACGAGGACCAGGGCCCCGGGCACCTTGCCGCCACCGAAGCCTCCGGATCGCCTGACCGGCGTCAGGACCGGTGCGGGCGGCGGGCCCTCGGGCGCGGAGAGGAACGCAGGCATCGGCTGCGGGTTCGGCGATGCCCAGGCGGTGGGCTCCGGCGTTGCCGCGGGAGCGGTGGCGGGGGCGTCGGGATTGGGGGTCGGGTCGGTCATTCGTCTCGTGGTAGGGCTGGCGCCGAGGCATGGTCGGCAGCGTCCAGCATGACGCACCCGCCTTCAGCGTGGGTGGATGACGGGTGAAGTTGCCGTATGCAAGCGGTTCGTCGGCGGACGGGATGCGGATGCGCCCCCGTTGTCGGACCGGCAGACGGCTGCCACCCGCCCTCGCGCATGAGCCGCCGCGCCGCCCGCGTCGCGCGCACGAAGTGCCGCACGTGAGCGATCGGCTTCACGTGGCTCGGCTCGCCGGCGTAGATCGTGGAGATCGGCACCCAGTCCAGCGTCCAGCCGCGCCGCAGGCAGACCGCGATCATCTCGACCTCGAACGCGAAGCCCGTCTCGTGGCTGTCGAGGGTCGCGGTCATGAGCCGCCGGCCCAGGAGCCGGTAGCCCGACTGGTTGTCCGGCACGTGCTGGCCGACGGCCCACGAGAAGGCGGCGGTCCCGACGGTGTTCGACCAGCGCCGGACCGCCGGCATCCGCGCGAAGTCACGGCGCCCGATGATCAGCTCCGGCCGCGGGCCGCTCGCCCCCGGCGCCCCGCACGCGGCGACGAACCGCGGGATCTCGTCCGGGTCGTGCTGGCCATCCGCGTCGAGCGTCAGGACCGCGTCCCAGCCCTCCTCGAGCGCGAGCCGGAAGCCGGCCCGCAGCGCGGCGCCCTTGCCGGCGTTGGGGACCTGGCGGATGACGCGGGCGCCCGCGGCCTCGGCTCTCGTCGCGGTGTCGTCGGACGAGCCATCATCGACGACCAGGACCGGGAGGTGGCGCCTCGCCGCCTCCACGACCCGGCCGATGCGCGGCCCCTCCTCGTAGCCCGGGACGAGCGCCAGGATCCGGGGCGCGCCCTGGGTCACGGCGGGGCCTCGGTCACGGCGTTGTCGACGCCGATGCCGCGGGCGACGCCAACGTGTCCTTGGCGAAACTCATGCTCTTCACGATCGGCAGCGCCTGCGCGATCAGCTGGTCGATGAAGGGGCCGTCGACGGTATCGATGTTGACGACCACGGTTCCGCCGCCCGGCAGGTCGGCGATGTACAGGCGCATCCGCTCCGTTCCATAGACGACCCAGCGGAAGCCCGAGGCCCCACCGAAGAACAGGGGCACCGTGGGACTCCCGTTCGCGAACGAGCACGACTGCTTCCAGCCATCCTTGATCCCCACGTCGACCGACGTCGCCGGGAGGGTGCCGATGCTCGCCATCGCCGGGTTGCTGACCGTGAGCCCGGGGAGGCTCCGAATCCAGGCGATCAGCTCGGAGGACGTCCTGCCGACGCCCGGCTCCTCCTGGTCGGGGCAGGAGGCGTCCTGGGACGCGGCGGACACGTCACGGTAGAGGTAGATCCCGTCGATGTCGTTGCCCGCGGGGCTCAGCTGCAACGACTTCGTGGCGTCTCCGGCGATCAGCCATCCATCGGGCAGCGTGAACGTGACGGCGGGCTGGAATGCCGACGAGGTGTAGGTGCCGGCCGGCAGCGCTGAGGCGGCGGGCGCGGAGGGGGCCTGCGTCGCGGCCTGCGGCGGGAGGGAGGCGCCGCCGCACGCGGCGACGACGAGGGCAACGGCGACGAGCGCAAGGCCGCGGTACACGCTGGGTGACCTCCGGGGGCTGGCCGGCCGGTAATGGGACGGCGATGGGGTTGGTTGTGGGCGAGGGGAACGTTGACCGGGCGCCATTGTCATGCCTCCGGCCCGGGAGCGGTGGCGAGCGACCCGGAGGCGGTGGCGAGCGCCGACGCCATGGCGCCGATCTGCGACGGGCTGACGCGGCAGCACCCGCCGACGAGCCGCGCGCCGGCCGCCACCCAGTGCGCGGCGGCATCGCCGTCCACGCGTCCGGGCCCGGTGCCGGTCCAGCGTCGCGCGACGGCGTCCCAGCCTTCGCCGCTGTTGGGGTAGACGGCGATGGGCAGGCTCGTTGTCGCGCGGATGCGCCCGATGAGCTCGTCGACGTGCTGCGGGGCCGTGCAATTGACACCGATCGCGATGACCCCCGGGGCGTCGCGCACCGCCTCGACGGCCTCCTCGATGGGAGCGCCGCTCCGGATCCGGCGGCCATCCGCGCACGAGAAGCTGATCCAGGCCGCCGTCCCCGGCACCTCCCCCAGGAGACCGGCGACCGCTGCGGCCTCCTCGAGCTCGGGGATCGTCTCCACGGCGAGGACGTCGGCGCCCGTGCCCGCGAGGACCCGTAGCCGGTCACGGTGGAAGTCGGCGAGCTGCGCGACCGTCAGGCCGTAGCTGCCGCGGTACTCCGAGCCGTCGGCGAGCATTGCCCCGTACGGCCCCACCGAGGCCGCGACGAACAGCGGGCCAGCCGCGCCCTCGTCGAGCGCCTGCGCCTTCGCCCGCTCCGCCAGCTCGACGGAGCGCCGCAGGAGGTCTTCGGCCGCCCCGCGGTCCAGGCCGCGCTTCGCGAAGCCCTCGAACGTCGCCTGGTACGAGGCGGCCGTCGCGACGTTCGCGCCGGCACGGTAGAAGGCGAGGTGGGCGTCGACGATCGCCTCGGGCTCCTCGACCAGCAGGCGGGCCGACCAGAGGCTGTCGGAGAGATCGGCGCCCTGCGCCTCGAGCTGCGTGGCGAGGCCGCCGTC
Organism: Chloroflexota bacterium; assembly: GCA_031404615.1. Classification (GTDB taxonomy): domain Bacteria; phylum Chloroflexota; class Limnocylindria; order Limnocylindrales; family CSP1-4; genus CAIXZV01. Next base: position 1,643 of record JANNHX010000677.1, on the reverse strand, counting down.
GAGCACGATCGGGCGCCCGTGACGGAGCGCGTCGCGGACGTGGTGCGAATCCATGGCCGCATGGTGCCACGGCCCGGGCGGAGGGATCGAACGGGGGCTACGCTCGAGTCCGTCATTGCGAGCATGCCAGCTATCGAGGGTCCCGTGCGCTACCGGCGGATGCCGATCGAGGAAGAGTCGCCCGAGCAGCTGGGCTACGGGCTGATCCGCCGGAACCTGGCGGAGAGCTCCGTCGCGGACGCGTCGCTCGCGGACCTGGGCGTGGACCTGGGCGGCCTCGTGCTCCAGTACGGCGACCACCTGGGCCTGCCGGAGCTGCGGGAGGCCATCGCCGCCGACGCGCCGGGCGCCACAGCGGATGACGTCATCGTCACGCCGGGGGCGGTCGCGGCCCTGTTCATCATCCACACCTCGCTCCTCGAGGCCGGCGACCACCTCGTCATCGCGCGCCCCAACTACGCAACCAACGTGGAGACGCCGCGGGCGATCGGGGCGGACGTGACGTACCTGGACCTGGCCTACGAGGACGGCTGGGCGGTCGACCCGGCCCGGATCGCCGCGCTCATGACGCCGCGGACGAAGCTCGTCAGCCTCACGACGCCGCACAACCCCACGGGCACGACGCTGTCCGAGGCGACCCTGCGCGAGGTCATCGCGCTGGTCGAGCGCGCCGGCGCCAGGCTGCTCCTGGACGAGACGTACCGCGAGATGACGTTCGAGGAGCCGCTGCCGGTGGCCGCGAGCCTGAGCCCAGCCGTGATCTCCGTGTCCTCGCTGTCCAAGACGTACGGCCTGCCGGGGATCCGGATCGGCTGGCTCGTGACCCGCGACCGGGCCCTGCGCGACCGATTCCTGGCGGCCAAGGAGCAGATCCTGATCAGCGGCTCGCTCGTGGACGAGACGATCGCGCTCCACGCGCTCCGCCGGCGGCCACAGGCGCTCCCCGCGATCCGTGCGCGCATCGACGAGGCGTTCTCCATGACGGCCCGCTGGCTCGACGGGCACGACACCCTGGAGTGGGTCCCGCCGCGTGGGGGCGTCGTGGGCTTCCCGCGGATTCGCCCGGGCGTGCCGGTGGACCCCGATGCGTTCTACCGGGTCCTGTTCGAGGACCACGGCACGATCGTGGGCCCTGGGCACTGGTTCGAGCAGCCGCGGACGTACTTCCGCCTGGGGTATGGCTGGCCGACCCTGGCCGAGCTGCGAGAGGGCCTGGACGCGATCGACGCGACGCTGGCGGAGACCCGCGCCGGCTGACGCAGGCTCGGTCAGCGGCCGACGACGAACGTGAACTCGCCGATGAGCGCGTCGCCGTCCTGGGTGATCGCGAGCAGCAGCGACGGGTCGTAGATCCCGTCCTCGTCGTTCGCCGCCGTGCCGGGGAAGTACATCTGCGAGGTCAGCGTCGCGCCACCGGGCGGCGTGATCTTGACATGGATGTGCTCCGTCCGGCCGGGGTACTCGCCCGGGACGACCGTGTGGATCGTGAACCGGCCGTCGGCGCCCGTGAGGACCCAGCCTCGGAGCGTGTGGCCGCGGTTGTCGTAGACACCGGCGGAGTCCGCCTGCCAGGTCTCGACCTTCGCGCCCGCTATCGGGGTGCACGACGTGTCCACGACGTAGCCGGTGTAGGTCAACCGGGT
>JANNHX010000676.1:0-2797 GCA_031404615.1 Chloroflexota bacterium | reverse complement strand
GCCTCTTCTGCGACCGGAGCGGCCTCTTCTGCGACCGGAGCGGCCTCTTCGGCGGTGGGGTTCTCGTGCGAGCGGTCCGAGCTCCAGGGGAGCCGGAAGCCGGAGCGGGTATCCGAGTTCGCCATGGGTAAGACACTCATCCTCGTGAAGGGCGGGCAGGGCCCGGGGCTTGTGTGCACCATAGGCGGCGAGGTGGGCTGCGGTGCAGTCGCTAGAGGTACCAGCGGGAGGTACCGGTGGTACCGGAACGCACCACGTTTCCACAGGGTTCTCGCGCGACCCGGTCTACCATGGGGGCGTGGACGCGTCCCCGACTCCGAACCAGCCCCCCGGCACGCCGCCCGACGCCTTTGACGGTCGCCCCGGTCTTGTCGACCGATTCGGGCGCGCGCTGCGCGACCTGCGGATCTCCGTGACGGACCGCTGCAACTTCCGCTGCCCGTACTGCATGCCGGCCGAGCTCTTCGGGCGCGACTTCGCATTCCTGCCGAAGGACCAGGTGCTGAGCTTCGAGGAAATCGCCCGGCTCGCGGGCGTCTTCGTGGGCCTGGGCGTGACGAAGCTGCGCATCACCGGCGGCGAGCCGCTCATCCGCCGGGACCTGCCCGTGCTCATTGCCGAGCTGGCGACGCTGCGGACGCCCGATGGCGAGCCGGTCGACCTCACGCTGACGACGAACGGGTCGGCACTCCGGCCGCTCGCGGGCCCGCTGCGCGACGCGGGGCTGGCGCGGATCACGGTCAGCCTCGACTCGCTCGATGATGCCGTCTCCGGCGCGATGAACGGCGTGGAGTTCCCGGTCTCGCGGGTCCTCGACGGGATCGCGGCCGCGCGGTCCGCGGGGCTCGCGCCGATCAAGGTCAACACCGTCGTGCGCCGCGGCCTCAACGAGGCGTCGATCCTGCCGCTGGCGCGCTGGGCGCGCGACGAGGGCCTGATCCTGCGGTTCATCGAGTACATGGACGTGGGGACGGCGAACGGCTGGCGCCTGGACGACGTGGTGCCGGCGGAGGAGATCCTCGCCCTGGTCGATGCCGAGCTGCCGCTCGAGCCCGTCGCCGCGAACTACCGCGGCGAGGTGGCCGGACGCTACCGGTACCGCGACGGGTCGGGGGAGATGGGCGTCATCGCGTCGGTCACGCGGCCGTTCTGCGGGGACTGCACCCGGGCCCGGCTGTCGGCCGAGGGGTCGCTGTACACCTGCCTGTTCGCGGGTTCCGGCACGGACCTCAAGGAGCCGCTGCGGACGGGCGAGACCGACGACGAGCTGGCCATGCGGATCCGTGGCGTGTGGGACGTGCGGGGGGACCGTTACTCGGAGCTGCGGAGCGCGGCGACGGAGCGGCTGCCGAAGGTGGAGATGTTCGCCCTCGGCGGGTAGCGTCGTCCTGGTCAGGAGCGACAAGCGCCACAACCGCGTCGCGCTCCATGCCGCTCGTCCGCTCGTCCACAGGTCGTCCACACTGGTGGGAAAGTCGTGGATGGCCCGGCCCGTGGAGGCCCCACGTTCGTGGACAACCGCATTCTCCGCCGGGAATCGGGTCGCTAAGGTACGTCTTGTCCGAGGGGGCCGACGGAGGCCCGGAGCGGAGGAGATCACCTCAAGGACGCTCCACCGGGCTGGCTGAGATCGCCTCAAAGCCGTGCCGGCGCCCAGGCTGCGATCACATCAAGGGCTGGCGCGCTCTCCGGTTTCCTCGGACGCTTCGTTCACCAGCGTACGGCCGCCCGCGAGGGCAGGCCCGGTTGGGCGCCCGGCAGGACGCGATCGGCATCCCGGTGTCGATACTCCTGGCGGGCGTCGGAGTTTAAGCCCGGATCCACCGATCTCCACTTGCATCTCGCGCGCCCATGCGGCCCATGCCTGCGTTGGCTCCTGCGCGCGTCACTCACGCACCTGCAGGTGCGCTCGCTTCCGTGCTCGTCGCCGCCTTGGCCTGCGCGCGCCTGGAGCGGCGATCTGCGGCGCTCGACCGGTGGATCCGGGCTGAGGCTTCGCGTGGCCCGCGACCGACAATCCCCGGGTCATCGTCCTATCCTCCCCGCATGACCGACGTCGACCGCTCGCTCCCGATCCCCCCGTCCGACCAGCCGACCCGCCTCGCCGCGCTCGTCGCGGCCGTCCGCGCCCGCACGGACCTCGTGCCGCGCGTCGGCATCGTGCTGGGGTCAGGTCTCGGCTGCCTCGCGGACGACCTCGAGGACCCGGTCGTGATCCCCTTTGAGGAGCTCCCCGGCTGGCCCCTCGCCACGGCGCCCGGCCACGTCGGCCGGCTGCTGCTCGGGCGTCTCGCGGGTGTTCCCGTCGCCGCCCTCCAGGGCCGGTTCCACCTCTACGAGGGCAACGACCCGGGTCTCGTCGTCCAGCCGGTCCTGCTGTTCAGGCAGCTCGGCGCCGGGCTCGTGATCCTGACCAACGCTGCGGGCGGCGTGAACCCGGCCTACGGCCCCGGGACGCTCATGGTCATCAGCGACCACATCAACCTGACGGGCAGGACGCCGCTGTTCGGGCAGAACGCGGACGTGCTGGGCCCGCGCTTCGCCGATCTGACCGACGTCTGGGCACCCGCCCACCGCGCCGCGCTCAAGGCGGCCGGTGAGGCCGAGGGCGTCGCGCTGGAGGAGGGGGCCGGTTCGTATCGACAAGGCATTCTCCTGGGAGTACCCGCTCTCGGTGCACGGCATGATGCACAACGTCATCACCAACGCCTGGCGCGGCGACCCGTACCCGTACCCGATCGACACCCTGATGCTGTTCATGGCGAACATGGCGTGGAATTCGACCATGAATACGTCG
>JANNHX010000675.1:0-4725 GCA_031404615.1 Chloroflexota bacterium | reverse complement strand
GGGCCGATGCCGCCGATGCCGCCTTCGGGCCGGATCGCGAGCCGCTGCGGACCGTGTACCTCGGCGGCGGCACGCCGACCCTCCTCCCGTCCGCGTCCATCGCCGCGATCCTGGGGCTCGTGCGCCAGCGGTTCGGGATCGCCGCCGGGGCCGAGGTGACGATCGAGTCCAACCCCGGGCCCGATGAGCGGGGCGTTGCCGCGGAGCTCGTGGCGGCCGGCGTCAACCGGCTCTCGCTGGGCGCCCAGGCGATGGACCCGGGGCTGCGTCGGCGCCTGGGGCGGCGCCACCGGCCGGCCGACGTGGAGGCGGCGGTCCGCGAGGCCCGGGCGGCGGGGATCGCTTCGGTGTCCGTGGACCTGCTCTACGACGTGCCCGGGCAGTCGGACGAGGACTGGGCGCGGACCCTCGACGCGGCGATCGGGCTGGGCGTGGACCACATCTCCGCCTATGCGCTGACGCTGGACGACCCCGACGAGGAGGGCCTCACGGGCCCGATGGGCGATCACCTGCCGACGACGGCCGGGGCGCGGCGCTGGCGGCAGGCCGCGGTCCGCGAGCAGGACGAGGATCGCGCCGCGGCCCAGTACCGGCTCGCCGTCACGCGGCTGGCCGCGTCGGGCTTCCGCGGCTATGAGATCAGCAACTGGGCGCGCCCCGGCCACGAGAGCCGGCACAACCTCGTCTACTGGCGGCGCGAGCCGTACGAGGCCGTTGGGCCGGGGGCCCACGCGTTCGACGGCGTCACGCGGCGCTGGAACGCGGCGCGCCTGGACGGGTACCTCGCGGCACTCTCACCCGCGGACGGGTCCGCTTCGGTGCCGCCGCCCGGTGGCGCGGAGCCGGTGGACGAGTCCGGGGCCGCGGCGGAGTCGGTGATCCTGGGCCTTCGCCTGGACGACGGTCTGGCCCTCGACGAGGCGGAGGCGGGACCGCTCGGGCCGCACCTCGCGTGGGCGCTGGACGCGGGGCTGACTGAGGTCGTGGACGCGATGGGCGGCGCGCGGGTGCGCCTCACCACGCGCGGCCGCCTGCTCTCGAACGAGCTGTTCGCCCGCGTGCTCTAGCCGTTCGGGCGCTCGCGGTTCAGGCGCTCGCCGGTCAGGACACCATCGCCGTGAACCACTCGCGGTCCGCGGGGCTCATGGACTTCAGCATCTCGTTCAGCTTGCGCTGCTTGTCGGCCGCCTCCTTGCGACGCTTCTCGGCCTTGCGGCCCTCCTCCTCCTGCCACTCGAGGGCGTCGCCGAGCGAGGTGCCCGTGGTCTCGGCACGGATGACGAGGTCCTGGTTGTCCGCGACCCACTTGGCGTTGCGCATCACGGCGATCGCGCCCAGCATCACCTGCTCCGGGTCTGTGGCGTCGGCGTACCGGCGGAGGTGGCGGAAGCGCTCGCGGAGGATCCGGATGTTGCCCGGGTCGTCCCGCTCGTCGCTGCGGGTCATCGCGCCGCGGATCAGCTGCTGCACCCCCTTGCCGATCGCGCCGACCTGGATCTCCGCGATCCGCTGGAGGGCGGCCCGCTGGCCCGGGTCCACCTCGGCCTCGAGGAGGCGCGCCGTCGCGGCGAGCCTCTCCACGTCGCCGCCGATGCTCCGCGCTTCGAGCGTGAGCCGCTTCGTCGCCGGGTAGACGCCCGCGGCCACGAGGCCTTCCGCCGCGCCCCAGTACAGATCGCCGAGCGCACGCAGCCCGTCGTAGGTCAGCTTGAGCGACGCGCCCAGCGGCCCCGCGACACCGATGAGCCCCATCGCCGCGTCGATCCGCGCGCCGCGGCTCGCATCGTCGTCGAGGACGGTCGCCGCGTTCTTGCCAAAGTCGTAGATGTCCTTCGCCTTGGCCAGGGGCGTCCCCTTGCCGGCCGTGGCCGCGATGTCGACCCCGGCCTCGAGGCCCTCCTGCGACAGCGGATTGTTGAGGATCGTCAGCGCGTTGGTCAGGATGCCGACGCCCGTCGCGAGCTGGCCCAGGCGCTTGAGATCGCCCTGCTCGAACCCGCGCAGGACCTTGAGCGCATCCTGGTTGCCGGTGGCGGCGGCGCGGAGCGAGAGGACGGTGTGCATCGTCTTGGCGCCGTCGGAGACGAGGTCGACGGCGACCTTCGCGACCTCGGCCCGCGAGCGGGCCTTGCCCAGGGGGCCCGAGGCATCGAGCTTCGCGATGCGCTTCGCGAACTCATCGTCGGTCAGGGTGAGGAGCGTGGACGCCGTCTTGAGGACGGCGGAGGTCGACTCCAGCTTCCCCAGCGCGTCGAGCTCCCCGGCCGTCGCGGTGCTGGCCCGCGACGCGCCGGCCCGGCGCCGGGTCCGCGCGGCCTTGTGGTCCCAGCCGCCATCGCCCGCGTAGGTCTTCTTGACCGTGTCGACGCCCTTGAGCCAGCCGTCGATGAGGGCCTTCGCCTGCCCGGGATCCGCGGCGGCCTGCCCGGCCACGGCGGCCCCGGTTCCCGCGGCCTCGCGCGTCCGGCCGGCCTCGACCTCGGTCCTGACGCGGTCCGACGCCATCCCGAACTCGACGTCCCACCGGCTCCGCTCGAGGCGTGCACGGAGCCGGTTGTCGTACCACTCGCGGCCCTCGGGGTCCGCAATGTACTGCTGGACGACTGGGCGCAGCACGGCCATGGCCTTGTCGTACGTCTCCAGGCGCAGGGGCCCGGGAAACAGCCCGGCGGTGTCGCTGCGGTACGCCTGGTAGAGGAGCCACAGGCTGTTGCCGTAGGGTGCGGGGTAGCCGGCAACGGCCGGGTCCAGCCGGCGGCTCGTGTCGAAGATCCTGTCGAGGGCCTCCATGATCCCGGTGGTGTAGATGCCGGGATCGGGGTTGGCCTTCGCGGGACCGCGCGTGCCCTTTCGCCGGCTCCGTCCACCCGGCTCACGCTGCGCGACGAGCGACGCCACGGCACGGTTGCCGACGCGTCGCTGTGCCGCCAGCAGCGGGTGCTCGCGCGGCGCCGCCCGCGCGTCGTCGCGCACGGGATCGGCGGACCGGCGAGCGGCGGTCTTCACTCGACGAGCATGGACGGTCGCGATGGCAAGTCAAGGTCCCCGGGATCACAGGTCCGTTGCGAAACGCCGGTGAGGGGCAGCCCGCGCCGATGGCGACGGGCGTCGCGCGTGCGGGCGGCAGGACGGACAATGACCGTGGCCGCAGGTGTTCCACGGGCCAGGCGCAGGGAGGATTGGCAGGGATGGCGATGACCGAGCGCAGGCTGGTGGGTGTGGCGGCCGCACCCGGCGTCGCGCGTGGCGCCTGGGTCCACGTGCGGCGGCGCGAGCTGCCCACGGGCGGGCGCGTGGCCTTGGACGCGGTCGAGGCCGAGGAGGCGCGCCTGCGTGATGCCGTCAACCGGGCCGCCGACGACCTGGTGGCCCTGTCCGAGCGGGTCGGCGCCGAGGGCCACGAGGACGAGGCCAACATCTTCATGGCCCACGCCGCCCTGGCCTGGGACCCGGCGCTGGTCGATGCCGCCGCGGCACGGATCCGCGACCAGGGCGAGGACGGGGTCGCGGCGATCCAGGCCGCGGGGGCCGGGGTGGCGGCGATGCTCGCCGCCCTCGACGACGAGGTGCTCTCCGCGCGTGCGGCGGATGTCGTGGACGTCGCCGACCGGATCGCGCGGCTGCTCGCCGGCGTGCCCGACGAGGAGTCGCTCCTGCCGGCGCCCGCGGTGGTCGTGGCGGAGGACCTGTCTCCGTCGCTGACCGCCACGCTGCCGCGCGAGCACATCCTCGGGATCGTGCTCGAGGCCGGGTCGCCAACGGCACACGCGGCGATCCTGGCGCGGGCGTATGGGATCCCCGCGGTCGTGGGTGTCCGCGGGATCCTCGCGGCCCTTGCGGCGGCGGGTTCCGGGGCGGAGCTTGCCCTGGACGGCGCGACCGGCGAGGTCGTGGTTGCCCCCGACTCCGATGCCGTGGCCGACTTCGATGCCCGCGCGGCCCGCTTCGCCGAGGCACGCTCGCATGACCTCGAGGAAGCCTCGCTGCCGGCCGTGACCCGGGACGGGGTCGAGGTCACGCTGCTCGCGAACATCGGCACGCCCGCGGAGGCGGCACCGGCACGGGCGCTGGGGGCGCGCGGGGTGGGCCTGTTCCGCACCGAGTTCCTGTTCCTCGAGAGGACCACGCCGCCCACGGAGGACGAGCAGGCCGCGGCCTACCGCGAGGCGGTCGAGGCCTTCGGCGGCGACCCGGTCACCATCCGGCTCCTCGACATCGGCGGCGACAAGCCCATCCCGTACCTGCCGATGCCGGCCGAGGACAACCCGTTCCTGGGCGTCCGCGCGCTTCGCCTCGCGTGGGACCGGCCCGAGATCTTCGTGACGCAGCTGCGGGCCTGCTACCGGGCCGCGGTCGCGGGGCCGGTCAAGGTCATGGCGCCCATGGTCGCGGATGGCGGCGACGCGTCGCTCCTCCTCGAGCTGGCCGCGCGGGCGCGCGACGGGCTGGCCGCCGACGGGGTGGCGTTCGGCGAGATGGACCTCGGGGTCATGCTCGAGATCCCGTCCGCGATCCTGTCCGCGGACTCGTGGTTCTCCGATGTGCGGTTTGCCAGCCTCGGGACGAACGACCTGACGCAGTACATCCTCGCGGTGGACCGCGGCAACCCGGCGCTGGAGCGCTATCGCGACGCGATGCACCCGGCCGTCCTGCGGCTCATCGCCATGTCTGCGGAGAGCGCCTCGCGGGCCGGCATCCCGCTCTCGGTCTGCGGCGAGATGGGCG
>JANNHX010000674.1:0-9657 GCA_031404615.1 Chloroflexota bacterium | reverse complement strand
CGGGTCAGCCGGCGGTGGCCGGCGCCTGGATCCCGAGCTGGGCAAGGGTCTCCTCGACCTGGGCGGTGAGCCCGGGGACGTCGAGCCGGATCAGGCGCCGCAGGTCCGTCACCGAGCCGTGGTCCACGAAGCGGTCACCGGGGATGCCGAGGATCTTGACCGGGACGTCGCGCAGCGCCGCGTCCGGGATGCGCGCCTCCTCGAGTGCCTCGAGGACCCCCGACCCGAAGCCGCCGGTCACGACGCTCTCCTCGAACGTCACGACGAGCCGCTTGCCGCGCGCCCCGTCGATGATCAGCTGCTTGTCCAGCGGCTTGGCGAAGCGGGCATTGATGACGGCGACCGACCAGCCCTTCGCCTCGAGCACCTCCGCGACGTCGAGGGCACGCCCGGCGATCGGACCAAAGGTGACGAACAGCAGGTCGCGGCCATCGCGGAGGACCTCGCCCCGGCCGATGGGCAGCACCTCGGGCTCTCGCTCCGGAACGCCGAACCCTGCGTCGCGCGGGTAGTGCAGCGCGAACGGGTGGTCCTGGGCGAACGCGGTCCGGACGAGCGAGCGGAGCTCCTGCTCGTCGCGAGGGCTGGCGATCACGAGGTTGGGCAGCATGCGTTGGGCCGGGATCGTGAACATGCCCTGGTGGCTGGTGCCGTCCTCGCCGACGAGCCCGGCGCGGTCCACCGCGAGCAGCACCGGCACGTCGTTCTGGCAGACGTCGTGGACGGTCTGGTCGAAGGCCCGCTGGAGGAACGTCGAGTAGAGCGCCACGACCGGGCGCATGCCGCCGAGCGCGAGGCCGGTGGCGAGGGTGACGGCGTGCTGCTCGGCGATGCCGACGTCGATGAACCGCTCCGGATACGCCGCCTGGAGCTTGGACAGGCCGGTGCCCGTGGGCATGCCGGCGGTGATGCCGACGATCCGCCGATCCTTGGCGGCGAGCGCGACGAGCTCGCTGGCGAAGTGCGCCGTGTAGTTGGGGACTTTGCGGGTGTTCTGCGGATCGGGCTCGGCGGCCTTCGCGCGCTGCGACGCGGCGGTCGGGTGCGTGCGCCGGTCGGACATGACCGAGGCCGACGGCGGGGCGCCCTCATCGGCCTCACGGGACGGCGTCAGCGATGAGCCACCCGCGGCCGAGGAGGCCATGGCGTCGCCGTTCCCGGAGGTGCCGGGGCCGGCACCGATGCGGTCGTGGCTGTCGGTGGGGGGAACGGTCATCGGCGGGAGCGCTGCGCCATGGAACGAGATCTGGTCGGTCTCGGCGGGCTTGTAGCCCTTCCCCTACTGGGTCCGGACGTGGACGATGACCGGCCCGTTGAACGCGAGCGCGCGACGGAAGGTCTCCTCCAGGAACGGGCGGTCATGCCCCGGCATGACGCCGACGTACGTGATCCCGAGGTCCTCGAAGAACTGCCCCGGCTGCGCGAACGAGACGACCGACTGACGGAACCGGCGGCTCATCTCGACGAGGCGCGCCCCGACGACCGGCACGTGCTCCGTCGCGGTGTCCCAGGCACCCTTGCCCTGCTGCCAGGCCTGGCTCAGCTTGATCTCGGAGAGGTATTTGGACAGCGCGCCGACCGAAGGGCTGATCGACATCTCGTTGTCGTTGAGAACGATCAGGAGCTGGGTCTGGCGGTGGCCGATGTCGTTGAGCGCCTCGAGCGAGAGGCCCGACAGCAAGGCCGCGTCGCCGACAACGACCGCGATCCGCTCCATCGAGTGGCGGAGATCGCGCGCGGTGGCGAGGCCCTGGGCGATGGACAGGCCCGTGCCGGCGTGGCCGCCGTCCATGACGTCGTGGGGCGACTCGCTGCGGCGCGGGAACCCGCCCAGGCCGTCGATCTGGCGCAGGGTGTGAAAGCGATCGAGGCGCCCGGTGAGCAGCTTGTGGGCGTACGCCTGGTGGCCTGTGTCCCACACGATCTTGTCGCGCGGCGACTCGAGGAGCCGGTGCAGGGCGAGCGTCACCTCGACGACGCCCAGCGAGGACCCGAGATGGCCGCCGGTGGCGGCGACGGTGCGGATGATGGTCTCGCGGATCTCCTCTGCGAGCTGGTCCAGCTCGGGGTCGGAGAGCCCGCGGAGTTCCGCAGGGTCCTGCAGGCGGTCGAGGATCGGCACGGTCTCGGCTCCTGGTGCTCGGGGGAGGCGCCGGCTCTGACGACCGGGGTGACCTCGTGGTGATGCGTCTGGCGTTCCTTCGCCGGTGAGCCGCCGGCAGATCCTTAGGGGCCGGATTGGGGCCCAGTAATGTGATATCGGATAGTAGCAGGATCTCTACGGGCGGGCTCGAGGCCGTGCCCCCTACTCCTCCTCGGCATCCTCCGGGAGGACGTCGACGGCAGCCGCGGGTGCGCCCGGGCGGGTCATCAGCTGCTGGACGCGGAGCTCCGCCTCGGCGAGCAGCCGCTCGCAACGGCGCTGGAGCGCGACGGCCCGCTCGTACTGGGCGATGGTCGCCTCGAGGGTTCTGCCGCCCGCCTCGAGCTCCCCCACGACCCGCTGGAGCTCAACGAACGCGGCGTCGTAGGCGAGGGCCTCCACGTCGGCCGGCGCGCCCGGCGCGGTGGACTCGGTCACGGCTGCTCCTCGGTGGCGCGCGGCTCGGGATCCGGGTCGCGGGGCTCCTGGACGGGGTTCGCGATCCGGTCGAGCCGGGTCGCGACGATCATACCGACGGCGATCCCGGCGGCCACCACGAGTCCGACGATCAGGACGAAGATGATGAGGTCGGCCATGCGATCACCCCTCCCCCGCCGGGCCGTCGCTGGTGGCGGCGAGGGTGCCCCCGGCCAGGGTCAAGCGCAGGGACGTGCCCGCCGGAGCCTCCGCGGGGTCGCGCAGGATCGCGCCCTCGTGGCCGCCACGCACGATCGCATAGCCGCGGGCGAGGGTCGCCCCGGGCCCCAGCGCGCCGAGCGAGGCGCGGGCCGCGGCAAGCGACGCCGAGGCGGCGCGCAGGCGCCGGTCCACGCTGCGCGGGGCGCGTGCCGCTAGGCCATCGAGCCGCGCGAGGTCCGCCGCCAGTCGCACGGGCAGGATCGGCGCCAGTCGGGCGGCGGTGCGTTCCCCGTCTCGGGACGCGCGGGCCAGCCGTCCTTCAACGACGCGTGCCGCCCGGTCGAGGAGCAGCCCGGCGCGCTCGCGCGAGGCGGCCAGCTGGGCGCGGGGCTCCAGGCGTGCCATGGCCCGTCGCTCGCCCTCGAGGTCCCGCCGCCCGACGGCGACCCGTCGCATGACGGACGCCTCGCCGCGGCGTCCCATCTGGCGCACAGACGCCGTGACCTCGAGCCGGTCCGGGACCACGAGCTCTGCCGCGGCCGACGGTGTCGGCGCACGGACGTCCGCGACGAAGTCGGCGAGCGTGACGTCAACCTCGTGCCCGACCCCGCACACGACCGGGATCGGGTGCGCGACCACGGCCCGGACGACGCGTTCGTCGTTGAACGACCACAGGTCCTCGAGCGAGCCACCACCGCGGGCGAGGATCGTCACGGCCGGGGCATCGGCGGCGCGTCCGGCCTCGCGTTCCGCCTCGATGTAGGACTCCAGGCGCCGGAACGCCCCCACGATGCTGGCTGGGGCGCCCTCGCCCTGGACTTGGCACGCGATGAGGATGACCTTCGCCAGCGGCCAGCGGCGCGCGAGGACGGTGCACACGTCGCGCCAGACCGCGCCCGTCGGGGAGGTGATCACGGCGATGCTGCGGGGCTGCGCCGGGAGCGGGCGCTTGCGGCCGGCATCGAACAGGCCTTCCTCGGCGAGGCGCGCCTTGAGCTGCTCGAACCGGAGCGCGAGGTTCCCGTAGCCGGACGGCTGGAGTGCCTCGACGTAGAGCTGGAGGGCGCCCTGCGGCTCGAACACGTCCATGCGCCCGTGGGCCACGACCTGCAGGCCGGTCTGGGGCTGGAACGGCGAGCGTGCGCGGTCGTCGCGGAACCAGACGCACTGGAGCTGGGCGCGGGCGTCCTTGAGCGTGAAGTAGGCGTGGCCGGCGGTCGACACCGTGACGCGACCGACCTCGCCCTCGACCCACAGGTCGCGGAGAGCGTCGTCGGCGCGGATGTGGTCCTTGATCGCGCGGCTCACCTCGGTGACCGTGCGGACGCGGAGGCCGAACGTGCCACCGGGCACGGCGCGACCCTCCGAGGACCGAGGTGAAGCTCCCGCGGGCCCTCGGTCCGAGGGCTCGACCGGGACGGAGTCCCACGACGGGAGGAGCCAGTCGGGCGGCTCGGGGGTGCGGCTCATGCGCGTGCCGGGCCACCCATGGTCACGCCGGGCCTAGAGCCGGGTCTGGTACTCGCCGGTCCGGGTGTCGATCCGGAGGGTGTCGCCCTCGTTCACGAACAGCGGCACCGTGACGATCAGGCCGGTCTCCAGCGTGCAGCTCTTGCGTGCGCCCTGGGCCGTGTCGCCGGCGAAGCCAGGCTCCGCCTCGACCACCAGGAGGTCAACGGTCACCGGGAGCTCCACGCCGAGCGTGTCGCCCTGGTAGCTCGTCCGGTCGAGGGTCATGCCCTCCTTGAGGAAGCCCACGACATCGTCGAGCGTCTCGGCCCGCAGGCTGAACTGCTCGTAGGACTCGGTCTCCATGAAGTGGAGGTCGTCGCCGTCGCGGTACAGGTACTGCACCGGGCGGCGGTCGATCTGGGCCCGCGGCCAGCGCTCGCCGGCCTGGAAGGACTTCTCGACCGTGCTGCCCTTCTTGACGTTGCGGAACTTGATCCGCACCTGGGCCGAGCCGCGGCCCATCTTGATGTGGTGGTAGTCGAGAATCTGCCAGAGTTCGCCGTCAAGCTCGATGACGACGCCCTTGCGCAGCTCGCCGGTGCTGATCATTGGGCTGTGGTGCTCCGCTGGCGCGTGGCGCGGTCGGGAGGCGTGCAGGCTCCCCGCGCGGACGATTGGGTGTGCCCGGGGATGCTACCAGAGGCACCCTCCGCCCTTGGCGCACGCGCTCAGGGCTGCGCCGCACCTTCCCATCCCATGCCGCTCTCCTGCTTCGAACCATCGGACAGCGAGATGGTGACGTCGGCCTCGCCCTTGCTCACGAGGCACACGGGGGCCGTGCACGTGACCTCGATGGCGACGACCCGCTTTGAGGGCACGATGCCGTCGACCGAGCCGCTGGCGGCGTTCTGACAGGCATCGATGGGGAGGCCCTTGCAGATCGGCACGGGAAGGGCACCCTGGACGCCGACGTAGGTGAAGACCTCGTTCAGGGTGGTCCCGTCCGGCATGGTCACCACGGCGGTCCCCGAGCCGCCGTTGCGATCGCAGGTCGGCACCGAGCACTTCAGGTCGATCTGCGTCGCCCCTCGATGGCGGGCGGAGATCTGGTCGGCCTGCTCCTGGCATGCGCCGCCCGCCATGTTCTCGCAGCTCGTCGAGCCCGACCTCTGCGTGACCGTGCCGAGGAACAGCCCGCAGCCCGCCAGCAGCGGCGCCGCCGCCGTCAGCAGCAACCCCAGCCTGATCCCCTCGCCCCGCATCGTCAGCCCTCCAGGGCGATCACATCCCGCGGAAACAGCGTCAGCCGCTCGACCAGCCCGCGCGAGGCGTCGAAGTGCACGAGGTCCTCGATCCGGACGCCGGTCTCGCCCTCGAGGTAGATCCCAGGCTCCACGCTGAACACCGTGGGGCTGGGCAGGGGGCCCTCGGGCGCGTTCCGCGACAGGCTCGGCGACTCGTGGGTCGCGAGCCCGATGCCGTGCCCAAGGCCGTGCCCGTACGGCGCCCAGCGCCCGTCGCCCTCGATGACGGCGCGGGCGACCCCGTCGAGCGAGCGTCCGTCCGGCGTCACGCCCTCGCGGACGCGTGCCTCGAGGGACTCGATGACCGCCGCCTGCGCCCGCCGGACGACCTCGTACACCGCGAGGTCCCGCTCGCGCGGCTCGCCGACGAACAGCGTCCGGGTCATGTCGCTGCGGTAACCCTCGACCTGCGCCCCGAAGTCGAACAGGAGCACCTCGCCGGCCACGACCGGCCGGTCCCCGGGGGCCCCATGCGGGAGCGCCGCCTCGGGGCCACCGAGGCACGCGACATCGAACGCGAGCGCCTCCGCGCCGCCGGTCCGCATGAGCCACTCGATCCGCAGCGCGAGGTCGTGCTCGGTGACACCGGGACGGATCTCCGGCAGCAGGGCCGCGAGCGCCCGGTCCGCGACCGCGCAGGCCGCCGCCACCCGCTCCAGCTCGTCGGGCGTCTTCAGCGCGCGCATCGCCACGACCCAGCCGTCGGCCGGGACGAGCTCGACCTCCGGCGCTGCGGCCGCGAGCTTCACCCACAGTGCGTGCGACACGGCCGTGGACTCGACCCCGACCCGCCGCGCCCCGGCCCGCGCGAGCAGGCGCGGCCACGACGTCGCGAGGTCGTACCCGATCTCATCGACGATGGCATCGGGCGCCTCCCGGCGCGCCTGGATCGTGTACCGCGAGTCCGTGACCAGGACGACGTCCTCGGGCCCGACCAGGAGCTGGCCCGAGTGACCCGCGACCTTCTCCTCCCCGTCGGCGAGGGTGAAGCCCGTGAGCCAGCGCATGTGCTCGGGCCTCGCGCCGAAGTAGGCGTCGACGCTCTCCTCGGCCACGCGCGCGCGGAGGCGCTCCAGCCGGCCGGGCAGGTGCGCGCGCTCAGCTTCGCGCCAGCGGGCACGCGTCGCGGCGTCCGGGGGCGGCGCGAAGTCCGCGGGGACCGGGAGCGTCACGTCAGGTCTTGCCGTACTTCTTGACGTTCCTGGCGTGCTCGGCCGCGGTCTTGGCGAACGCGCTGGTCCCGGAGCCGTCCCCCTTTGCGATGAAGAACAGGTAGCCGGTCTTGGTGTTGGGGCTGAGCGCGGAATCGATGGAGGCCAGGGCCGGCGAGCATATGGGTCCGGGCGGCAGGCCCTTGGCGGTGTACGTGTTGTACGGCTCGAGGTTCGCCGGCAGGTCCGCCGGCAGCTTGTAGCCGTCCGGCAGCTCGTCCCAGAACACGTACGTGGGCCACGCCGTGAGCGTCATCTCATCGAGCTTGATCGTGTCGTGGACATAGAAGATCGTCGGGTCCGACTGGAGCATGCCGAGCGGGAACTTCTTGGGGTTCAGCCGGTTCTGGTAGACGCCGGCGATGAGCTCGCGCTCCTCGTCGACCACGGCCTCGCGCTCGACGATCGAGGCGAGGACGAGGATCTGCGCGAACGTCAGCCCGCGCTCCTTCGCGACGGCCAGGCGCTCCGGGCCGACCCGCTCGTAGAACGCATCGAGCATCATCCGGATCAGGCCGTCCGCTGACGTGGGGGCCGCCGCATCCGTGCGGATGGAGTACGTCGCCGGGTAGAGGAAGCCTTCGAGGCTCGCGCCCTTCGGCCGGACGCTCTCATCCAGGAGCCACGGGTAGTCGGCGAGGAGCGCGTCGGTCGGCTCCATCGCGAGGTCGTAGAAGGCCTTCGCGTCGATCGCGCTGCCTTCCTCGTTCTGCAGCTTGGCGGTCATCTGCTCGATGCGGAGGCCCTCGCGGAACGTGATGCTCCGGGCCTCGATGACGATCCGGTTCTTCACGAGCCCCTCCACCACCTCGGCGGGCGTGAGGTTGAGGGCGAGCGCGTACTGCCCGGCCGTGAGCCTGCCGCCGAGCTCGTTCAGGCGCGCCTCGAACATGAAGGCGCGCACGCTCGAGATGATCCCAGCCTCCGCCAGCCGTGGCGCGAGCGTCGCGGGCGTGTCGCCGTCCTGGATCGCGAACTCGACCTCGGTGGTGTCGCTGCTCGCCGGATCGGTGAGCGCCGCGCCGAGGTCCTCGCGCACGAGGTCCGCGATGAACCCGATCCGCAGGGCCGCCGAGTTGTCCTCGGCGAAGGGCACGATGGCCAGGCGCGCGATCGGGCGGGCGATGGTCAACAGCGCGAGCAGCACCACGACGGCGAGAACGAGGAGGAAGATCACGAACCCGGCGAGGCTGCCGAGGCCGCCTCGCCGCTCGCCGTAGCGGTCGTACCGCCGCTGGTCGCCGGGCCCGCGCCCATAGCGCCCGGTGCGCTGGTAGCCGTTCGGGCGCCGCCCGTCCGCGTCGCCGGCCGGGACGCCGTAGTCATCACGCGGTCCGCGCCCGCCCCTGATGCTCATGAAGGGTCCTCCGGGTCTCGGTCCACGGCCCCGGAGACCGGAAGCACGGGTGCGCCGAGAGCGATGGCGCCGGCCATCCCCCGCCGTGCGTCAAGCTCGTCCTGCAGGATGACGCTCGCGGCCTCCCGATCGATGCGCGAACGGAAGGCATTGCGCTGTGTTCGTGACGGAGGCCCACCGGAACGGCCTCGCTTCATCCTCCCGAGCCGCTGCTCCGCCTCGAACGAGGAGAGGCGCTCGTCGCGCATGGTGACCGGCAGGCCGAGGCTCGCGGAGAGCGCCGCGGCCCACGCGCGCGCGGCGACGGCCATCTGGCCCTCGTTCCCTCGGGCCTCGACCGGGAGGCCGACCACGAGCTCCGTGACGGACTGCTCGCGGCACACGCGCCCGATCGCCTCGGCGTCCGCCTCGAGGGTTGCGCCGCGGTTCACGGTGGAGAGGGGTCGGGCGATCCCGATGCCCGCGTCAGCGACCGCGAGGCCGATCCGCCTGGCGCCGAGGTCCACGCCGAGGACGCGGCTCATCACGGGACGAGCGTCGTGGGGTGCTGCAACATCAGCCCGATGGTAGCGGCTCGCTCGGATCCCCGTCTCCGGGCGACTCGGCGGGCTCGTCCGTCGGCGCCGCGGTGGGCGGGACCGGCGCGCTGTCCGGCGTGTTGTCCAGGGGCTCGGCGACGGTGAGCGTGACGCGCTGGTCAATGGTCGGCACGGCCACCGCGAAACCCGGCCACAGGACGATCTCCACCTCGCCGTAGGGGGCCAGCAGGGCCCTCGCCTCGTCCTCCGGCAGGCCGAGGACCTGGACCCGGAGCGCCTCGCCGTCCACGGGCCGCAGCTGCTTCGCGGAGCCCGCGACCGGGAACGTCACGGTGCCATCCGTGACGGTCGCGTCACCGACGCGGACCTGTGTGGAGCCCTCGACGAGCTCGTAGCCCGGCGTCACCGCATCCGCGAGGGCGGCCTCCGCGATCGACTCGACCGGCGACGCGTCGACCGCCAGCGCGGACCCGGTCGCGGTCAGGCCGAGCGTGAACGACTCGACCTCCTGGTCGACGAGGGTCGCCGGATCAACGGTCGGGGTCGCCTCGCCGAGGACGGCGGTCTCGGGGAAGACCGTGGCCCCGGCCGGGACGCCCTCGGGGTTCTCGAGCTGGGTCTCGAACTGCGCGGCGAGCTGCTCGTTCAGCGCCACGAGGGCGGCGTCCACGTCCTTCTGGCTGACCTTCGTGAACACCTCGCGCGCGCCGCCCGTCGTCGCCCGCGGATTGGTCACGGAGAGGAGGGTCCGGTTATAGCGAGCGGGGATGACACGGATCGTGCGGGCGTCGACGTTGCCGTCGGGGCCGACCTCGACGGCGGTGACCGCGACCTCGCTCGTCGTGCAGCGGACGGTGACCCTGGGCGGCGTGCCCGACACCCCCGCGACGGGCAGGAACACGGCCTCGTCGATCGCGAAGACGACGCCGCCGCCGGTGCGCACGAGGGTGCCGCGCGGGATGCTGTAGGACGACGACGGGTCGCAGTTGGTCCAGCGGACCCCGCCCGTGGC
>JANNHX010000673.1:0-3770 GCA_031404615.1 Chloroflexota bacterium | reverse complement strand
GTCTTCGAGAGGTGGAAGACGATGGCGCCCCGGCCGGTGGCCCGGGCGGGGGTGCTCACGGCCGTGCCGGCCGGGCAGAAGGCCCCGGTCGCGGCGAAAGCCTCCGTCCCGTCGGCGAAGTTGACGTCCAGCACGATCCGGACCGGTGCGCCACCCGCGGCGGACCCCGGGACGGCGGCAAGGGCGAGGCTGGCCACAAGGCCGATGGCGAGAGCACTGATCCTGGGACGCATGTCCGGTCCTCCGTCGCCCGGCCGGTGGCCGGGTCTACCCATAAGGGCGTCGCGGAAGGGAGCTTCGTTGCCTCGATCTGGCCCGGACGCCGGGCCTCGTCATCAGGCACCATGGCGCGCGATGGCTCACGACCACCCCGGGCCGGCTCCCTCGCGGGCCGCTGCCCACATCCGCGCGATCATCGGCGGGCTGCTCCTGCTCGCCCTGCTATGGCTCATCCCGGATGCCGCAATGGCCCCCGCCGGTGGCGAGGGCGTCACGCTGGCGCACGCCCGGATCGTGTCGATTGCGAACGCAGACCCCGAGACGGGCCTCCGGACGGCGCAGGCCGTGATCCTCGACGGCGAGCGCGCCGGCGAGGAGGTCACGGCCGATCTTGGCAGCAGCGCCGCGGGTGCGCCGGGTGGCCCTACGACCCCGCAGGGCGTCGGCCCGGATTACCGCCCGGGCGACGAGGTCGTCCTCCAGGTCTCCACCACGCCCGACGGCGAATTCATCGCGGTCTCGGACCTGTGGCGCGTGCCGCTCCTGCTGGCGGTGGTGGCCGCCTTCGCGCTGCTCGTGGTCGTCGTCGCGGGCTGGCGCGGTGTCCGAGCGCTGGTCGCGCTCGGCCTCACCGTCGGCGTCGTGCTCAAGATCCTGCTGCCGCTCCTCGTGGCCGGCTGGGACCCGGTGATCCTCGCAGTCGCGACGGGGTCCGCGGTCACAGTCGTGACGCTGCTGCTCACCGAGGGCTGGCGGCGGAGCACCGCGGCGGCGGCCATCGGTACCTTCGTGGCCCTGCTCGCGACCGCGCTCATCGCCGCCGTCGTGACGGGCCTGGCCCGGTTCACCGTGCTCCAGGGCAACGAGGATGTCGGCTTCCTGCAGGGGATGATCGGCGTGGACGTGGACCTCGGCGGGCTGCTGCTGGCGTCGATCATCCTCGGCGCGCTGGGTGTGCTCGACGACGTGACGGTGACCCAGGCGATGACCGTCGAGGAGCTGGCGAAGGCCGATCCCGCGGCGACCCGCGCGGTGCTCGCCGGCCGCGCGATGAATGTCGGCCGCGCGCACATCGCGGCCACGGTCAACACGCTGCTGCTGGCCTACGTCGCGGCGTCGCTGCCGCTGCTGCTCCTGTTCGCGCTGGCGGCACAGCCGGTGGGCCCGCTGGCATCGACGGAGGTCGTGGCGGTCGAGGTCGTGCGCGCCGTCGTCGGCAGCATGGGGATCGTGCTGGCGGTCCCGTTCACGACGTTCGTGGCGGCGCGCCTCATCCCGCGCAACGGTGCCGGCTCGAGTCTCGAGCAACGGCGTGCCGCGCGGGAGGTCCGGCGCACCGAATCGATGGCACGCTCGCCCAGGGACGACGTCCCCGAGTAGCGCGGCGAGCTGGACGAGGGGACGAGGGCGGCGGTCGAGGAGCACCTCGCCGGCCGCCGCAGCGCCCGGTTGCCGGGGCGCCGTCGCTACATCGTCGGGGTGAAGCTCACGGCGAGGAAGGTCTCCGGGTCGTCGCCGAACTCGAGCAGGCAGCCCTTGCCGCAGAACACGTACTCGCGGCCCTCGTAGGTCGTGACGAGACCCTTGGCGCGCGCCTGGTCGGGGTCGGGGGTCATCCCGCAGACCGGATCTTCGTTGGGGGCGACGGTGCGATGCTCGGCCATGATCGGTCTCCTCAGCGTGCGTTCGTGGTTGGCGTCAGTGTGCCGGGACCGGGGCCTCGGCGGCATCCGCCGCCTCCGCGACCTCGCAGATCCCCGGGTCCACCGGCGGCATGGCGGCGGCGGCACGCTCTGCGTCCAGGGCCGCCTTGATCTCGGGGAACGTGTCGCCGAGGCAGCACGAGCAGCTCTCGTACCAGCGGCGCATGCCATCGTCGATGACCGGCAGGCCCTTGTCCGTAACCGGCGCAGCGGAGGCCGCCTCGGCCTGAGCGATGTATTCGACCGGGCCGTCGACGAACGCGCGCCTGCAGCCGTCGCGGCAGAAGGCGAAGGTGCGGCCCTCGTACTCGAGGAGCCGTCCGGCCGCCTCGGCCGCGGCGACGTCGACGGTCATGCCGCAGACGGGATCGATCAGCTGGGTGGGACGCTCGGCCTGCATCGGGAAACCTCGGCGCTCGTGTGGGTCAGGTGGGGAATGTGGGTCGGGTGGCGCGACTACTGGATCGTGATCGTCGCCCGCATGCCACCCGCATAGTGCCCCACGACGTGGCAGCCCGCGAGGGTGGTCCCCGGCTTCTCGAACGTGACGGTCAGCTCCTTGGTCTTGCCCGGCTCGACGCCGATCGCCATCTCCTCGTCCTCGGGCATGCTCATGCCGCCCTCCTCGGCCATCTCCTTGTCGTGGGCCATCTGCTCCGTCTCGTCGCCCAGGACGAACTCGTGGAGGACGGTGCCGGTGTTGGTCACGACGAAGGTGACCGGGACGCCCGCAGGCACGGTCGTCGTGGCCATCTCGATGCGGAGGGCGTCGAGGAGCTTGACCTCGATCCGGGTGGCCACGGCGGGCACGGACGGGGCGGAGGACGGGGCGGCGGCGGAGGCAGACGGGGGCGGCGTGGCACCGCCCGTGGAGCAGGCGGCGGCGAGGACCGCGACGGCGGCGAGCGGGACGAGACGAGCGAGACGCATGGAGACTCCGATCGTGATGGTCTGGGGGTGTCAGGAGGCGGACGGGGCGGCGGCGGGGAGCGCGCGGGACGCCGGTGCGGCCTCCCGGACCCGGAAGCGGCGGAGGCGGAGTGCGTTGGACACGACCGTGACCGAGCTCGCCGCCATGGCGGCAGCCGCGAAGATCGGGTCGAGCAGCATCCCGTTGAGCGGGTACAGCACGCCCATCGCGACCGGGATCAGGATCACGTTGTAGCCGAACGCCCAGAACAGGTTCTGGCGGATGTTGCGCATCGTCGCCCGCGAGAGGGCGATGGCGGTCACGAGGCCACGCAGGTCGCCCGACATCAGCGTGACGCCCGCGGACTCCATGGCGACGTCGGTGCCCGTGCCCATCGCGATCCCGATGTCGGCCGAGGCCAGGGCCGGGGCGTCGTTGACGCCGTCGCCGACCATGGCGACGACCGTGCCCTCGGCCTGGAGCGCCTTGACGGCGGCGGCCTTGCCGTCGGGCCGGACGTCGGCCACGACGCGGTCGATCCCGACGGAGCGGGCGATGGCCTCGGCGGTCCGAGCGTTGTCGCCGGTCAGCATGGCGACGCTGATCCCCAGGCGCCTCAGCTCCGCGACGGCCTCCATCGAGCCTGCCTTGACGGTGTCGGCGATGGCGATGACCGCGGCTGCCCTGCCATCGATGGCGGCGAAGACCGGGGTCTTGCCGTCCGCGGCAAGGGCGTCGGCGGCACCCGTGAGCCCTGCCGGGTCAACACCCACGGAGGCCAGGAACCCCGGGCGCCCGACGATGACCGCGTGCCCGGCAACCGTGGCCGAGACGCCGCCACCCGCGACGCTGAGGAAGTCGGCGGCGTCGGCGAGGACGAGCTGCCGGGTCTCGGTGGCCTCGCGGACGATGGCGTCGGCGAGGGGATGCTCCGAGCC